>JARLFX010000099.1 GCA_031296355.1 Acidobacteriaceae bacterium | reverse complement strand
TGCCGTAGTCACGCCGGAGAGCGCCCCAGTTGGCTTATAGATAGCCAACAGGTTTTTTACCAGCGCGGATTTATCTGCCGCTACGGTCAACACCGCTACCGCAAACGAGCCTATGCCGGCAGCAAGAATTGCTGCTGCCCCCGGTCCATTGGGAACAAGCGCGGAATCATGTCTTGGAATCGTGTTTTGAGTGCTCATTGCTTTTCTCCTTGGACCAACTGAACGGTTTGACCGCCTTCAACGGGTGCATTCTTGTCGAGCATGGCGCCGAAGAATCCGGCTATGCCTGCGGCGAAAAGCGAAAGCACGATGAATCCATGAAGTGCGACACGAAGTTGCGGGTGGTACTTCAGATCGCGCGCGTACCTGATCACGACAACGGCAGCCGCTGTGATGGCAATTGGCACCAGCCATGCAACATGCTCTTTCCATTCCATGCCGATCAAGTGCCACTGACTGGTTGCGGGATTCGAAAGAAGAAGGGAGCGCGGATAGTCTCCGAGACTAGTGGTTCCTTTGGGAGGCGCGGCCCGGTACCACGGATAGATGATGTAGGTTCCGGTGAGAACGGTAAGCCACGCAAGCGCGGCCATAACGGCTAGATAGATGCCGAGCAAGTGATCTTTTCCAGGCGAAGGAGCTGCTGGAGCGTCGGCAGAAAAGCGCTGGTAGAGGAATGCGATGGCGCCGGATCCGGCCAGCAGATAGAGCGCACCAAAGCCCATGCCGTGGATCAAAGTCCAGAGACTGCGCGTAGTGATTTCCATGAATCACGACCTCCGTTGGGGATGCGCGAAAGAGTTGTGTGCAGGGTGTGTCTTGTGAGTCTCTGGTGGCGCTCGATCTTCCTCGCGCCGCCAGAGTGTGGTTCAGGATAAGTCAGAGAGCGATTAACAGGTTAGAAGGTGACTTTCGCAGCAAACTGAAACTGGCGCGCAGTTCGTTGGAATGTCAAGTCAGAACCTGCCGTGGATATGCTTCCAAAGGCTGCTGTACCAGCGGTTGCGGCCGGGTTATTGAGCTGCGGTGTGTTGGCCAGGTTAAAGGCTTCTGCGCGCAGTTGAAGGACCTTCGATTCGGTCAGGTGCGTATCCTTGAAGATCGAGAAATCCACATACTTTGTGCCCGGACCTTGAAGACTATTGCGGCCCGAGTTTCCATACGTGAAAGAGGTAAGGGCAGGAACCGCGAAGGCCGCGGTGTTGAACCACGGATGGGACGCCGTGAGGCCGCGCTGGCCTTTGGGCAGGGATCCGTTGCCGAAGCCGGGAAGCAGTATCGCACGGGTTGTCTGCCCATCGCCAAATGCGTCAGTCGTACCAACGGAAAACGGCATGCCATCGTAGAACTGTGCAATGGCGTTCAATTGCCACCCATTCTCAAGCGATCCCAGCAGCCCGCTACCCTTGAAGGGCAACTCGTAATTCGCGCTAGCAACAAAGCGATTCGGGACATTGTAGTCCGAATTTCCGTAGTCGTAACGGAGGTTATAGGGATTCGTGACGGCAGCCGATTCAGCCGAACCTTCGTCCAGAGCGTGACTGAAGGTGTAGGAGGCGAGAAGGCCCAGTCCACGCGCGCGACGCTCAGCCGTAACTTGCAAAGCGTTGTAACTGGATACCTGCCTGGTTTCAAGCTCACTGATCTGGCCAAAGGTCGGGTAGGGACGCGCTACAGTAACAGTGGTCGCTCCGTTCGCTCCCCACTGGTTCGAATTGATGTCCCGTATATTGTCCAGGTGTGTGCCTTTGGTTCCGACATAGGCGAACTTGAGCACGGTGGAGAAAGGAATCTCCTGCTCGATAGCCGCATGCCACTGCTCAGTGTATGGAGTCTTGGCATTCGGATCCACGGCATAGGCAGCTTGGCCCGGAAGGATCTGGCTGCCTGACGTGGCAACTGTATGAACAAATCCACTGCTCGCATAGTTGAACACCGCGCTGTTCGTTGCGCCGACTACATATGCGGCCGGATTATTGAAGGCCCAATAGTCATACACCGGAACATTGGCCGCCAATGAGGAGGAAACGTTGACGTTAGGTGCTGCGTAGTAGATGCCATAGCCAGCGTGGAAGACCGTCTTGCTGGTGACCTTGTAGGCCAGGCCAACGCGCGGAGCGAAGTTCAGGTTGTTACCGCTCAAACCGCTGCTCGGAATTCCGTGGGTTCCAACCTGCTCCAGGGACGTTGTCGAGATGGATGGAACGAAGGCGTATTCCTTGGTGTGAACTTCACTCCATGGCCAGCCCAGGAAGTTCTCATAGTGCACGCCCAGATTCAACGTGAGCCTATTGCTGACTTTGTAGTTGTCTTGCGCGTAGAAGGATAAATCGCTCTCTCGCAGGCCTACCCCCGAGGGGAAGGCGAAACTGCCGCCCGTCGGGGCGCCAAAGAGCAGATCGCTCCATGCCAGCCCGGTGTAACGCGTGCCGTATGATTCGGAGCCATGCTCCGCGCCGCTCTGGAACATGTTGTATTGGAGACGGAGAAGCTCGAAGCCAAAGTCCAGCGAGTGCTTTCCGCGTACCAGGTTGAGATCGTCGTCCCATTGGTAGTTGTTGGTTCCGATATTCGTGGGACTGTTGCCCGCATCGCCGATGGACGTGTAGCCGGCGAAGCTATACACCGGCAATCCAACGGAAAGGGAATTGTTCGGATTGATTACGCCGGGAATATTGAGCTGCGAGGCGGAAGCCAGACCCGCATACGGGCTGCCAGCTCCATCCCAATTCTTGGCGTAGACAAAGAAGCGAGTCCAGCCGTAGCGCGCCGTATTGACGGTGGTCGGAGAGAAGATGTGCGTCTCGCTGAGCGCCGCCTGATGCGATGGATCCGACGCAGGCCCGCAGATGACAGCGCCAACCAGAGGTGTCGGCAGCGTGCCGGGCTGGGAGAGGATGTCATGGCCCTGACTATAGCGAAGGAATGCGCTGTCTCTTTCGCTAAACTTGCGGTCGATCTTGATATCGAAGTCGTCTTCATTGGTGATCAACTGCGGACCGTAAAAGAAGTTGTTGGTGGTCGCGCCTGCCGCTCCATAATTCGGCTTCGCATATTTCTGATAGAGATTCAGAAGGTTGATGCCGGTCTGGTCCAACCCTGGAGTGTTTGCCGGAATGATGGGGTTGCTCTTGGTATAAGTGATGGCCTTGTTCAGTGGGTTCTTGATAACAAGGCTGGGGTTCTGGTTAAAGTAGTTTGTGAAGTCGTAGCCTGCGGCGGTGATATTGACAACCGGAATGCTATTCAGAAAGTTCTGGCCCTGAGCGAAGCGCTTTCCGGCATAGTCGGCGAAAAAGAATGTCTTTGGATCAGCTTGCTTCCAAAAGACTGGACCGCCGAAGGTGACGCCAAATTCGTTTTGCCGCAGGGGCGATTTCACTCCTGTCGGTCCAGCGACTGGAGTATTGAAAAAGTTTCTAGCATCCAGAGCGGTGTTACGGAAAAACTCGAAAACGTCGCCGTGATAGTGATTCGTGCCAGACTTGACCACTACGCTGATGGTGCCACCGTTGCCGCGGCCGTAGCGCGCATCGGCGTCCTGGGTCTCTTCAGAGAACTCCTGAATGGCGTCGATTGGCGGGAAGATCGCCGTCATGCTGTTATGGTTTTCCTGGTCGCCAATGCCGTCCACAAGAGTGCGGTTTTCCTGGGGGCGAGAGCCGTTGATGGCGAAGTACGAGGGGCCGCGCTGCTGCGTATAAGGGATGCTGCCGGTGGACTGGGCTGTCGTCGAGATAGCGCCCGCGCCCAGGTTAAACAGCTCGTTGAAATTGCGACCGTTGAGGGGCAGATCCCTGACGGCTTGCTCGGTGCGAAGATTGCCTACAGTGGAACTCTCGGTCTCAAGTACGGCGCCCGTATCCTGGACTTCGATGGTTTCCGCTGCGCCACCCACAGTTAGCGCGACATCGGCAGCAAGACGCTGTCCAACTTCGAGCCTTACGTGCTCAACGACTTTGCTGAAGCCCGGAACATCCACCGCAATGTCGTAGTTCCCAGGATTCAGAGGCGGTGAGACATAAAGTCCCTGCGAGTCAGTGGTGGTGTTGGTCGTCAGTCCGGTGCTCGTGTTGCGCACGGTTACATTGGCTTTGATCACCACTGCACCGGTGTTGTCCTTCACAATGCCGGTGATGATTCCGGTTTCGACAATCTGGGCTGGCAGGGCTGAGGCCACAACAAGCAGGAAAAGTGCGCCCAGCATGTGGGAGAGGTTTCGCTTAATGACGGATCGTAAAGAGAGATGTACAGCAGACATGATGCCTCCAAGGTTGCGATCTTTCTTGACCGCAAATGAAAATGGCCCACGACATTTGTCGTGGGCCATAGCACTGCGCGGTGCGCACTGCAACTAGATGGGTATGACGCGCTTGCCCACGACGAAAAGCGCATCCTGCTCGGGGATGAGAGAGATGCGACAACATTGCGCCGATTTCAGAGCAAACTTCTGCAAGGTCTTCATGGATGATTTCCCTTCAAAGGAAGCGAGTGGTACTTCAGCGCCTCGATCGATTACAAAATCAATCGGTAGCGATGGAAGATCAGTTTTGGTTTCGAGTTGTCACAAACATTGCATTTTGGTAGCGGACACCTGCGAGGAGACGGCTCTCGAGGCGCTATCTACCCACTACTTCAGCAATCGGTTGTGTGACGGAGAATGCGGAGGATCAACAACAACAACACGAGCGACAGGGAGTCAGCTCGGAAGCGGGAACGTGTGTTGCCGATATGTGACGTTGCTCCTGCATTTGTTTGTATTGGGCCATAAACTCGGATGAGTGTCAAGTTCGGCTCCCAGTTTCCTGCCCAAAAAATCCGACACTCATCTCCGATTGCTTGACAGATTTTTCATCACCATGCATCATCGACTCAGTTCTCGCTGAAAAATGCTTCTCAATTTTCGAGCGAAAATGCGGCAGTAAAGGAATTTGCGCTCCATGCACCTTGCCACTCCATCCCGCGCTTGTTGTTGTCCTGTCGATCTCCTGACAGTCGAGCAGTCTCGTGGGAAAGCGGCAATCATGCGGATATAACCGATCCGCATCGCCTGAATCCTCCAGAATTTCCGGCCCACGAGCCTCTGCCTCGTGGGTTTTTTCATTGGGCATTCGTCCCCATTGCGATTCAGGAAAAGAGCAGCGTTCCGATGAAGCCGTTTCACATTATGGCCAAGCCGATTGGCCCTATCTGCAATCTCGACTGCACCTATTGCTACTACCTGGAGAAAGAAAATCTCTATGCGGGCAGCGGGCGCGATTTCCGCATGGCCGATGATGTTCTTGAAACTTACATCCGCCAGTACATTCAATCGCAGCCTGTGCAACAGGTGAGTTTTGCGTGGCAGGGCGGGGAGCCGACGCTGCTGGGAATTCCATTCTTCGAGCGCGTCGTAGAGTTGCAGAAGAAGCATGCTGCGGGCAAGACCATCGACAATGCATTTCAGACCAACGGTACTCTGCTCAACGATGAGTGGGGTGAGTTTCTGTCGCGCAACAAATTTTTGATCGGTTTGTCGGTTGACGGTCCGGAAGAACTTCACGACACCTACCGCGTGGATAAAGGCGGCCAGCCTACGTTTGCCCGTGTGATGCGCGGCCTGGGATTTCTCAAGAAGCACGGTGTAGAGTTCAACACGCTCACCGTCATCAACCGCCTGAACTCTTATCGTGCGCACGAGGTCTATCGCTTCCTCAAGGAGATCGGCAGCAAGTATCTGCAATTCATTCCCATCGTTGAGCAGGTCGCCTCGCAGCCCGATCCCAACGGCCTGGTTCTGTTGAAGCCGTACTCGCGGCAGCAGTCCGCCGTCTCCGAATGGTCGGTCGAGCCGCTGCAATTCGGAAAATTCTTGCAGCAGGTTTTCGACGACTGGGTCATTCAGGATGTGGGCCGCGTCTTCGTTCAAATCTTCGATGTCGCGCTGGAATCCTGG
Source organism: Acidobacteriaceae bacterium (assembly GCA_031296355.1). The sequence goes on along the minus strand of JARLFX010000099.1, from coordinate 645 downwards.
CACGGCGTGCCGCAGTCGCTCTGCGTCTTCAAGCCGACTTGCGGCAGCGCGCTTGCTGTCGAACACAATGGCGATGTGTATTCCTGCGATCACTTTGTTTATCCGGACAACAAGCTCGGGAACATCATGCAGAAGGCATTGGCAAGCCTGGTGGATTCACCGCAACAGACGCGTTTCGGCAATGCCAAGGAGATTGGTTTGCCATCCGATTGCCGTGCGTGCGATGTGCGTTTCGCCTGCAACGGCGAGTGCCCCAAGCACCGCTTCACGCAAACGGCATCCGGTGAGTATGGGCTCAACTACCTTTGCGCTGGATACAAGCATTTCTTCCATCACATCGATCCGTACATGCGATTCATGGCAGAGGAGCTCAAGAAAAATGGAGCGCCGGCGCGCGTGATGGAGTGGGCGCGGTCCGGTGGACGGCAGCGCGCCCGCGCTGCTGCAAGGGAGGGCCGTAATGCGCCTGCCCTTGTGTAGCAATTGTTGTTGTTGACTCCCGCATCGCTCATCCATGGGACTTGCAGCGATCGAGCGAATGCTCGTGGGCTTGCATATTCTCTGAAGCTACCCAGACAAAAAAGAAACGGAGATAGACATGAAGATCTCGCAACATGTGGGATGGATGCTCAGTGGAGCAGTGGC
>JARLFX010000098.1 GCA_031296355.1 Acidobacteriaceae bacterium | reverse complement strand
GTTGAAGATGCTGGCGTGATGGCTTGCGGGCAGGAAGAGCGGGCGCTGGCGAAGTCGCCCAAGAGCCTGATGCGGATGCTCAGCGCGGAGGGAAATCCGCAGTCACGCAACCTCTGCGAGATGCTCGCTTGCCTGCAAAAGCTCGAAGGGACCGTCCTCGAAGTCCACGCCGCTGCTGCCAAGTGAGGCTGAGGCGCGATGGATCGGGCAAAGCGAACCTGAATAACTACTGAAGTATGTTGCTTCCTTCACCCCATTCGACAGAGATAGTGGGATGACAGTCAGCTCCTTGTGTTATTTTGAGGTCCAATGAGCCGGAGCTATTTCCGACGACGAATGGTAGTTCGGACGATTGGAAGCGACCTTTTGAATCTGTATGCACCGTATTAATGTGGTCCTCTCCTTCTGAGTTTCCCTGGATCACTATGTCTTGGTTTGCGGGATAGTCTGAACCTGAGAGCAGCAGGATTTCTCCTTTCGGAGACAGTCGGACAATCTCTAGTTGGCATCCATTATCGGTCGATCGAATCGGAAATGGTGTGGCAATACCAGTGACGAATACTTTGTGGTTTTTCTCTGAGGTAAGGACAAAGCGGAGTGTTCCGCCTTTATAGGTTTTCAGTGATACTTCCAAAGCATGTTCAGCCTGATTTTTGTCTCCACAGGCCATCGTCGGGGAGCACACCACAAAGCCTTCAGCGTTAATTTTTAGACCGCTTGCTATTTTTTGAAAAGGATATACCTGTCCACCGACTGGCCAATACTCCATGGTATATGTTGCGCCTTGTGGCAATCCCTTCACCTTGAAGTTGTAGTGGAAAGCTGTAGCACCATCCGAATCTTTTACCTTGCTGATCTCAACTAGATCAAGTGAACTTCCGGATATTGGCTGAGATTCTGGAACTCCCCATGTAGTCTGAAGAGTCGACCATTCCTTGACCATTTTCAGCGTAGCCTTCTCGTCTATTTTGTTGTTCTGCTGTCCTAACGCACATGCGGAAAGAGTCAGGCAAACAATAGTGAGACTTCGCATATTTCGCATGGGAAGACTATGGCGGAAATGGATCTCATTTTCAAGCAAATAATTATGCGCGGCCCAGATCCTGCATCAGTAAGACAACACTGGTATGACAATAGCTAGAAGCGGATTCCTCCGCTGCGCTACGGAATGACAAACAAATAGGGCTACTGGACGACAAAGGATTGCGGGATGGCAAATAAGTAATGAGCAGAAAAAGAGGGCGCCCTTTGCGGGGTGCCCTCTTTTGGTGGTGCGGATGCTTGTTTGTGGCGGCTTGGAGGTTGCCGGAGTGGACTACAGGCCCTTTTTGACGAGGAACTGGATGAGGTCGGTGACGCGGCTGGAGTAGCCCCACTCGTTGTCGTACCAGGCGATGATCTTGCCGGT
>JARLFX010000097.1 GCA_031296355.1 Acidobacteriaceae bacterium | reverse complement strand
CCAAAACCCCAAAACCCCAAAACCCCAAAACCCCAAAACCCCATCCGCAAATCGCGCGGATGGATTTCCCGGGAGAATTATTGCAATAAAAGATAAGTAAATAGTTATAGTGGAATAGAAAACCAAACAGATATTAATTAAGGCAGATTTCTTCTAGGTCTCCGCGCAGAGTCCGTAGTGTCTGAGCATCTCTCGCAGCGAGTTTATTGAACACGGTTTCTCGACTACGCAGACGTTATTCTCGCTCAATACTTATGTACTCCATGCCCGAACTCTTGCAGAGCTCCTCGTGCAGCGCCGACTCCTGTGCACTGAGACACACGATGTCCAGCGGCATCAGTCGCCCCTCCCGCAGCTGTCCCACGATGTTGCTTGCGGCGTCGTAGCCACTCATGATGGGCATGTTGGCGTCCATCACGATTAGGTCCACCTTCTTCGCCTCGTTTCCGCCAGTCTTGTTCCTCCCCACCGCTTCCTCCACTGCGGCGCCTCCGTTGTCCGCGGTGCAGATATCGCATTTAAGACGCTTCAGCATGCCGCCGACGGCAAGAAGGATGAGCGGGTCGTCGTCCACGATGAGGACGTTGGGCTTTCGGGACTTGAGGAACGGCTGCGGGGGACAGCGGGGCTGAGGATAGGCCTTGATGGAACCCTTGGAGATGCCCGTGACGGAGACGTCTTCGGTGGCGACACTCAGTTCCTTGGCCCCAGTGTCCGGCGCTGGCGCCTGCTACGAATGATTATTTCAGAAGCATACAGGACAAGTGGAGGGCGCCGGGACGATTGGTGGAGTCGGAATCTCGACTGTGCATTTGGTGCCGCGGCCCTGGACGGAGTCGATGGAGATGGTGCCCTCCATGGTATCGACGATGCGTTTGCACAGGTAAAGTCCAATTCCGATACCGGTCTCGTGGGAACGCACCTTCTTGTCGATGAGGCCAAACATGGAGAAGATGCGGTCGAGGAGGCCGGGGTCGATGCCGAGACCGGTGTCGGAGATTTCGACCACGAAGCGAGAGTCGTCCTTCATCTTGCCCACGATCTTGACCTCTCCGTTGAACGTATATTTGATCGCGTTGTGCGCGAGGTTGAGGAGCACCTGCATGAGTCGGCGTTTGTCTGCGCGGACCCAGGGCGGGACTGGACCATCGAGACGGACGGTCAGCGCGAGGTGCTTGAGCTGGGAACGGAGCTCGATGAACTGGCGCAGACGGTCGAACATGCTGTGCAGGTTGACCTTGCCGTAGTTAAGCTGGAGCGTCCCTTCGACCAACTTCTTTACGTCCTATTTTCACAGTTATCGAGCGTGCACAATACGGATATGTCTCTGAGGAAGTACTTGAGTGTGCGGGTGGCGAGCAGGGCGGCCTGGATCTGCGGTGGAGTGGTCCTGCCGACCTGGATGACGTTCTTACCCTCGGCGTTGTCGCTGATCCAGCTCTCGAGGTTGCCGCGGATGATCATTAACGGCGTCTTGAACTCGTGTGTAACTGTGGACAGCAACGCTCCGCGATACTTCTGCTCCACCAGCGTCTGGTGCAGCTTCTCCGCGTCCGTCGAATCCCTGATCAAGAACAGCTTCGCGTCCACCTCGTTGAACACCATGCTTTTTATGTTCATGCTGTACTTGACGTCAGTAGAGTTCTCTGGGAGAGTCATAGCGTATTCGCCCTCCTCGCACTTCTCGGCCAGCTGGCACAATCCTATATATGATTGTCAATTAGACGAAGGAACCTAAGCCGGTGAGACATTGTCCAGTCTTGGTGCGAATGATGTAGTCGCGGAGGAAGGTGTCGACCTATCAATGAGATGAAGAGCAGTACATCGGACATGAGGGACTCGCTAATCACAGAAATAGTGTCATGGCTGCCGAGTTGGTCAGCTGAGCGGCTCAGCTGCTTCCCTTCACGGGCGATGCAGTCGTGCAAGGCGGAATTCGCGAACAGGATCTGCGAGTTGCGTCCACACACCACGACTGCCTCCTTCAGCATCATGAGAAGAGCCTTCCAGTTCTCGGACTCGCGCTTGTTCTTAATGTTCTCGAGCAGCAGTTCCTTGCGGATCCAGATCACCACGTACGTCCCGAACGTGCTGATGAATGCATCCACTGCGTAACAGTAGAACTCGTCGACTCCGTAGTCTATGCTGCTCGCAAATGGCAAGCTGGTTACACATCTTAGCTCGTAAGGCGATGTAGAGCGCAAGGGCAAAGTTCCCGAGGAGCCCGAAGAGGAAGTTTTTCTCACCCAAGCTCGTGATGAGCACACTCATGTTGTACATCGTCATCATGCTAGCCACGATGAAACCCAGACACGCATTACAGTGGGCCAGCTTCCGCATACGTTGGATAGGAGTGCAGAGTGCCCTCGCATTTCAGCATGCCGGCTGCCACCGCGACCAGCGTAGCCAGGCCCGCGAAGTAGAGATTGCACTTGGTGACAAGCAAGAGTGTGACAGACATTATCGCCGCAGACGCTCCGTGTGCAAGCAGGCTCACGGTTTCATTATAATCAGGGCTCCTGTCCTGCTGCTGCAGAAACTGGGTGACGAGCTCAGAGAGTAAGTCACCGAGCACGCAGAAGAATATGTAGGTGGTCGCGACCTTCATGTGGAAGGACAGCTTGAGCGCGGATTCGGGAGTCATCCCTTTGATGTTCAGCGTAATCCTGTTGATCATCTCAGATAAGAAATAAAACTAAACAATAGAGTCAGCCTCTGGCTTTATCTAATAATAATCAGCACACATTTATGTGAGCTTAACTCGTATTGTCGCAATTGCATATCGACAATATTATGCCTCAAGTGGAGTAATAATGATTATTTCCCCGTGCGAAATTGAACGATTATTAT
>JARLFX010000096.1 GCA_031296355.1 Acidobacteriaceae bacterium | reverse complement strand
GTCATGTGGGTGACGGGGTGGTGTTCGCCGGGAACCGGTTTGATGAACTTCGCGATCTGAACTTTCTTTGCGAGGCCGATCTTTTCCATTAGCCAGATGCCGTAGTAGTTGGGATCGAACTCGTACCAGGCGAGGCCGTGGCGGGCAGAGACAGGGAAGGCGTGGTGGTTGTTGTGCCAGCCTTCGCCACCGGTGAGGAGGGCGACCCACCAGCTGTTGCGGGACTCGTCTTTCGTCTCGAAACGGCGGCTGCCGTGGATGTGGGTGGCGGAGTTGACGAGCCAGGTGGCGTGCAGGCCGAGGGTGACGCGGAGGAAGATTCCCCAGAGGAAGAGGCCGATGCCGGCGTGGATGCCGCCGACGAGGGTGCCGATGAGGAGCAACGCGGCGCCGAGGATGGTGAGCGGGACCCAGTGGTATTTACTGAGCCAGACGTAGAAGCGATCTTTGGCGAGGTCGGGGGCGTAGTGGGCGAGGCGGGCGGTCTCGGTGTTGAGAGCGCGGCCGGAGATGATCCAGCCCATGTGCGACCACCACGTGCCTTCCTGTGGAGTGTGCGGGTCGCCTTCGAAGTCGCTGTGCTGGTGATGGACGCGGTGGGTGGCTACCCAGGCGATGGGGCCGCCTTCGAGTGCGAGCGTGCCGCAGACGGCGAGGAAGTATTCGACGGACTTGGGCACCTTGTAGCCACGATGCACCAGCAGGCGGTGGTAGCCCATGCCGATGCCGAAGTTGATGGCGAAGACGTAGAGAATGGCGGCGACGATGAGGTTAGTCCAACTGAAGAAGAAGAGCGCAGCGATGGCGCCGATGTGGAAGATGGCCATGAAGATGGCGGTGATCCAGATGATGCCGGATTCGTTGTGTGCGCGGCCCATGCGGACATCGACGGGTTGGGTGGCGGCTGGAGCTGGATGCTTGACGACTTGATCGGCGGGGAGAGTCTGGACAGTCATCATGAGTTCCTTCTGACATACCGAAATATGACTATTTCGATGCCTGACGATTCAGCCTGCATGCTGCGCTGAATCGCATCTAGAGATTAGATTCCCAGCGATGAACATAGTGTGAGGGATCTTGAAATAATTGTGTAATGTTTTGGCGGCTGGCTAGTGGGCCGGGGTGAGTTGCGGGGCGAAGGTGGCGTTGCCTGGCAGGTCGATGGTGATGCGGAGTGTACCGCGCTGGCCTTCGATGAGGCTGGGGCCGGTAATGGTGTGGTCGTGGTGGGCGGCGTCAGTGTAGCTGAGCTTGATGGGGCCGGAGCCCTGCAGCTTGAAGCGGTAGTGGAAGTCCGCGTCGTTGGCGAGTTTTTCTGTGCCGAAGCTGGCGCTGGGATAGTCGATCTGCATCACCGTGATATCGCCGCCGGTGCGGTTGGCCACCGTGGTCACAACGTAGGGCGAAGTGCAGCCCGTGAGAAGAAGTGCGGCGGCGGTGGCGAGAAGGATGCGCATAAGGGCAAGAGTATCAAATGCAGGGAACGGGATTAGGGAGTTGATATTGGTGGCGCGTGCGTAGGTTGAGATTCTTCGCTGCGCTCAGAATGACAAATCATTAACATCATTCACTTACCCAATGCATTTAGATAATTCACTACACAATCACTTACGCAATCTGAAATCAGGCGACGAAGGGGGATTGGCGTTCGATGATGCGGGCGCTGAGGACTACGCCGCCGCGGTTGTCGTGCAGGCGGATGGGGAAGGCGATGAGAGACCAGGTGGCGTTTGCTTCGCCGGGAGGCGGCTGGTTGAGCAGGCCGCGGCGGGTGCGGTCAATGTAGGTCTCGTTGGTCTCGGCGACGGTGTAGAGGACTTCGCGGAGGTCGCGGACCTGGGTGGACATTTCGGTGAAGATGTTGCGGCCGGGGAACCAGTCGCGCGGGTGGCCGAGGTAGGCTGCGGCGGCATCGTTGACGTAGAGCCAGGTGCCTTCGCGGTCGAAGATCTGCAGGATCACGTCAGAGCCCATCGCCATGCTGATGCGCGAGTAGAAGAAGTCGCGCGCGTCGACGACGACGGGGGAGCCTCGGCGTTTGGCCTGGAAGGAACCCAGCGCATTGACGAGATCTTCTACCGAACTGTGACCCTTGAGCAGATGCATGTCCGCGGTGCCGCCAAACTTCTGATCGAGCGTGGCGGAGAGGATGATGATGGGGACTTCGGGGCGGCGGGCGCGGAGGGTATTGGCGACCTCGGTGCCGAACTTGCCGGAGCCGAGGTGGTAGTCGAGCACGGCCACGTCAATCTGGTCGATGAGCTGCATGGCCTCTTCGATGGTGGCGGCGGGGAGACTTTCGTATCCGTGCTGACGGAGGATGACGGTGCGCAGCATGAGGTTGGCGGGCTCGTCATCGAGCAGGAGGACGCGGATGTGCGGCGAGTCGGCTGCTCGGATGGGCTCGGCGCTGAAGTGGGGTGGTGGGGTTTCGTCCTGGCTCATGGCTCACCAGTAGGATGCCGGATTCAGGTGAAGCAGTTTGTTGCGGTTCAGCTCTTCTTGCGCAGATCGCGGATGAGCTCCGGCAGGCGGTGGAAGATGGCGACGGAGCGCAGCCATTGGCGATTATCGATGGCGGGGTAGCCGCTGACAACCTTGCCGGGGGCGACGTCGCTGGGGATGCCGGTCTGGGCGGTGGCGATGGCACCGTCGCCGATGGTGAGGTGGCCGGCGACGCCGACCTGGCCGGCGAGGATGACATTTTTGCCGACCGTGGTGGAACCGGCGAGGCCGACCTGGGAGCAGAGCAGGGTGTCTTCGCCGACGGTGCTGCCGTGGCCGACCATGACGAGATTGTCGATCTTTGCGCCGGTCTTGATGCGGGTTTCACCGATGCTGGCGCGGTCTACGGTGGAGTTGGCCTGAACTTCGACGCCAGTCTCCAGCACGGTGATGCCCGACTGGACGATTTTCTCCCAGTGGCCGGTGGCGGTGGGTTCGGCGAGCTTGGCAAAGCCGAAGCCGTCTGCACCGATGATGGCACCGTTTTGCAGGCGGACGTGGTCGCCGAGCTGGCAGAATTCGCGGACGACGGCATGAGCGTGGGCGAAGAAGTGGTTGCCGATCTTAGCGCCGGAGTAGATGACAGTGTGGGGCAGGAGAACCGCGTCGTCGCCGATGGTGACGTCTTCGCCGATGACGGCGTAGGCGCCGATGTGGGCGTTGCGGCCGATGGTGGCGGAGGCGGCGATGACGGCGGTGGGATGGATTCCGGGGGAGTAGACGGGCGGCTGGTAGAAGAGCGCGATGGTGCGGGCGAAGGCGAGGTAGGGGTTGTGGATGCGCAGGGTGGCGGCGCTGACGGCGGGGAATTCAGGCTCAACCAGGATGGCGGCGGAGTGGGTGGTGCGGGCCAGCGGCGCGTATTTGGGGTTGGCGACGAAGGTGATGTCGCCGGGGCCTGCGGTCTCAATGCCGGAGACGCCGGTGACTTGCAGGGTGGGATCGCCGTCGAGCACGGCGCCGAGGGTTTGCGCGAGTTCAGCAAGAGTCATGGTCACAATTGTAGTCGCGCTGTGCTGAAGGAGGAGGGCGTTTCCGGCAGGATATATCCTGCGAGCACGAGCAAAATACTGAGATTCTTCGCTGCGCTCAGAATGACGAAGCGGTGGAGCTAGTTGGGGCGGGAGTTGGGCGGGAGGTCGGTGAAGAGGTCTTCCTGCACGGTGGTGGGTTTGGAGGCGGGGGCGGGTTTGGTGCGGGCCTGGCCGATGGTGGCTACAACTACAAGTTCGGCGATGGAGGTGCGGGGGATGTAGATGCGCTGGGTGTTGGAGCGCGTGTCTGGCGGGGCTATCTGCAGGCCGGCGTCTTCTACGGCGGAGTCGAGCAGGGAGAGGTCATTGGTGGCGAGGCCTTCGAGGACGTCGCCGTCGTGGAAGGTGATGCGGAGCTGGAGGCCTTCGGCGCGGGGGCGGGCGAGGAAGGTTTTGCGGAGGAGGCGCTCGGGGTTGACGTGGTCGGCGGGGTTGAAGTCGCGGACGAAGCTGACCATGCGGACTTCGCGGAGGGGGATGGGGACGACATGGCCATCGAGGTCAAGGAGTTCGAGGACGGTGGAGCGGCCGGAGCCGGTAATGAAGCCGGAAGGAGGCAGATAGCCGGGCACAATGGTGGCCGGGGATGTGCCGGTGGTGCGCCGGAGGATGACTTTTTTGCGGCTGGAGGCCATAAGGGTCCTGCGGCCGGGTGAGGGCGTGGCCGCAGCCGGATTGTCGCACAACTGAGAGGCAAGCAGCGAAAAAGGTGCAAAAGATGTAGCCAAATGCTAACGGGTGTGTTACATTCTAGTCTGTTATCGAGGCGAATTAGACCTCGTATCTTATTGAATCGTCTAGATTTATTTGGCGAACGCGAAGGTTGTCCCGGCCGAGGCCGATCCTGGAGACAACCGCGCTGGAGTGCAAGGCACCGGCATGGCCGACTATATCTACCTGCTCGAAAACCGACTTTCCCCCTCACAACGCGGCGCTCTCCAACATGTGCAGGATGTAGTTCGTGCGAAAGGGCTTACGCTCTTTTTGACGGGCGGCGCGGTGCGCGACCTGACCAGCGGATCGCCGGTTCGCGACCTGGACCTGAGCGTTCAAGGCAACGCATTGAAACTGAAGAAGGACCTGGAGAAGGCCGGCGGTGTGCTGGAAGGCGAACACGAGCCTTCGCAGACGCTGTACTTCCTGTTTCCGGGCAGCGTCCGGCTGGAGATATCGAGCACGCGCTCTGAGACGTTCCCCAAACCGGGTAAGCCGGTCTATCATCCGGCAAACATCCTGGAAGATCTGCGGCGGCGTGACTTTACCGTGAACGCGATGGCAATCTCGCTGAACGCTGGATCGTATGGTCTGCTGATGGATCCGCTGAACGGCGTGGCGGATATTGAAGCGCGGCAGTTGCAGCTGGTGAGCAACTACGGCTTCATCGAAGACCCGGCGCGGATGATTCGCGCTGTGCGGTTGAGTGCACGCCTGGGCTGGCAGATGGAAGACAAGACCGCGGCGCGCTACAAGACCGGCAAGGAAGAGGGTTACATCTCGGCGCTTTCGAGCTTCAGCAAGGGCTATGAGCTGGAAGAGATCGTGCATGAGGAAGATCCGCTGCGCGTGCTGAAGGCACTGGACCACGAAGGCTGGATGAAGGAACTCTTTCCGGCGTGGACACCAGCGAAGGCGAGCACCAGCGGCCTGGATGATCTACATGAGAAACAGGGATCGCTGGACATGCAGGGGATTCACCCGGATCCGTCGACTGCGCATTTTCTGCTGCTGACCGCGAAGATGACGCCGAAGGACGTGGTGACGCTGAAGAAGACATTTGCGCGGCAGGGGTTTGTGGATGAGATTAAGCATCTGGAAGCGCAGACCAGGGACTTCACCAAGAAGTTTACGGGCAAGGAGGCGGCGACGCCTTCGCTGGCGTGGAAGCTGCTGCATGCGTCGAATCCGGAAGCTGTGCTGTGGCTGGCGCATAGCGGCAAGGGCGCGGCGATCCGGAATAAATTCGATAATTTCTTTAAGGTGTGGCCGGACGCGAAGAACAAGGTGCCGCACGCGTTGATGCAGGAGATGCGGATTGTGCCGTCGCTGCCGATCTATACGGAGCTGGTGGACCGGATGATCTTCGAGCTGATGGACAACAAGCTGCAGACGCCGGAAGAGCAGAAGGCCTGGCTGGAGCCACATTCGCCGCCGCCACCGCCCGCTCCGGTGCATATCCGCCGGCCGCGCATGGCGAAGAAGGCTGATAAGCCGAAGCGTGCAAAGAAGGAAAAGGCAGTGGCTCCGGTTGCGGAAGAAGCTGCGGAAGCAGTTGCTGCTGTACCCGTAGCGAAGGCGGCGAAGACCACGAAGGTCGTGCCGGTGAAGGCAGAAAAAGCAGCGCCGGTGAAAGCTGCCAAGGCTGTTCCGGTAAAGGCTGTGGCGAAGAAGGCTGTGCCCGCGAAGAAAGCTGCGCCAGCAAAGAAGGTTGTACCGGTGAAGAAGGTGGTAGCGAAGAAGGCTGCGCCGAAGCCAGTGGCAAAGAAGAAGCCTACTGCCAAGCCGGTCGCGAAGAAGCCCGCGGCGAAAAAGCCAGCACCGAAGAAGGTTGCGGCCAAGAAGCCTGCGAAGAAGAAACGCTAAGAGAGAGTTGGAATGTGGAATGGCGGCTCAATGAGCCGCCCTTTTTGCGTTTTGCTGAAGCTGGAAAAGGCGGTCGCCGCGTTGCCATGGATGGGGCCTGTGGCGGCACGGGCGATGCGGTAGAGAAGCAGATCCCTCGGCTGCGCTCGGGATGACAAATAAAGGCGAGAAGCAGATTCTTCGCTGCGCTCAGAATGACAAACAAAAATAGTGGAATGACAAACAGGTGTGGGCGTGGAAGGTAGTTGCGGGAGTGCTGAAGACTAGTCTCTTCCGCAGCCCTGGCTGGCGACGCGGGGTTTGCGCCACTCTTCGTCTGTGGCGAAGATGATGCAGGTGTGGCCGTTGTCCGTATCCAGACGCCAGGTGAGGTTGCCCTGACGGTAGAGCTGATAACGGCCAGTGCCGGTAAATTTCATGCCATTGGGCGGATTGGGCGCGATGCTATCGCTGGTGGGGATGGCGTTGGCGGAGGCAGACGGCGCGGGCTGGACGAGGGTAACGGCGGGTTTATCTGCCGCGGCGCGCAGGCGGTCTACTTCATCCTTATCCATCACGACCTTGCTGTTCTCGTCGCCGCTGCTCTGGACAAGCTGGGCTTCACCGCTATTGGCGGCGGCCATCTGCTTCCAGCGGACCCAGGCGTACCAGGCAATGCCGGCAAACGCAAGGATGGCAATGATGAGGAAGAGACGATTTTTCATAGAGCGTGAACCTCCTCTGCAGCCATCATGCCGATTCTATCTCCGCCGGAGCCTTTGTGGCGGAAGTAGCCGCTTGCAGGACTCAACGTGACTTCATAGGGCTGGGCGGTCATTCGCCGGCACAGCCATGACTGAAGACGCGCTGCTTGTGCCATTCTTCTTCGGTCGCGAAGAGGATGCAGGTGCGGCCGTTGTCAGTATCGAGACGCCAGGTGAGGTTGCCCTGGCGATAGAGCTGGTAGCGGCCCTTGCCCGCGAAGACGGCGCGGTTGGCACGCGCGCTGGTGGTGGCGGAGCTATCGGCATCATCATTGTCAGAATTGCCGTCATCGCCGTCGGAGGTGAGGGTACGCGCCATGGCGCCGGCTGGGTCCACTACCACCTGATCGACGCTGGCGGCGGGGGCCGTGGTGGTGGTTGTTGTGGTGCTGGTTGCGTTCGCGGGAGTGGTCGTGGTGGTGGTGGTGTTGGATGCCGCGATGTGCTTGCGGTAGAAGTGAACGATCAGGGGCACGATGATGGAGATGGCCAGGGCGACAATGACCAGGGCAAAGTACTGCTTCACATTTTCGATGATGTGATGATGCAGGCGCTTGCGCTGGCGTTCCTCTGGGGTGGCGTGAGGGGGCGCAGAAGCAGCGCTCTCGGGAGGGGGAGCGGAGACGACCTCGCGATAGGGCAGTTCTGCGTGCATCGTAAACATGATTGCGGGAAAGAAGGTGCGTGTCTATGTGAAAACACTGGCAGGAATCGAGTTAGCTACACACAGGGGGAGGGGGAGAAGCCTGGTGGTACTGAGTTGGAAGCAGGAAGCCGAAGGTAGGGCTCTGCGCGCTGCATGTGTGCGCAAGGGAGACCGGAGACGTGTGGTATCCGGCGCAAGGCAGGTGGCGGGCGTTTCATTTTGAGCGCGCAAGCGGAAGAAACGCTCTAAAATCGAAGCAGTATGGAATTTTCGCGAAACTTCTTGCGGCATTCTTCGTCCGATAGGGATATGCCGAAGTATTCGATCGTTGTGCCGTTCCACAATGAAGAAGAGAGCGTGACGGCGCTCTACGACCGCCTGAAGGGCGTGATGGAGCATGTGGGCGAGAGCTTTGAGGCCGTGTTTGTGGATGACGGCTCGCGCGACCGCACGTATCGCCTGCTGGAAGAGATTGCCGCGGTGGACAGCCGGGTGCTGGTGATCAAGCTGCGGCGGAACTTTGGCCAGACATCGGCGCTGGCTGCGGGATTTGACCATGCGCAGGGCGAGATCATCCTGGCGATGGATGGGGACCTGCAGCACGATCCGGCTGAGATTCCGGAGTTTCTGGCAAAGATTGAAGAAGGCTACGATGTAGTGAGCGGCTGGCGGGTAGCTCGGCATGATGGCGTGCTGCGGGTGCTGCCTTCGCGCTGCGCGAACTGGCTGATGGCGCGGTTGAGCGGGGTGGACATCCACGACTTCGGCACGACGTTCAAGGCATACCGCCGCGAAGTGATCCAGAACATTCCGCTGTACGGCGAGATGCACCGGTTTATCCCCGCGCTGGCGAGCTGGTATGGGGCGAGCATCTGCGAGATCCCGATCAAGATTGGCGACCGCGAGGGCGGGAAGAGCCATTACGGCATTTCGCGGACGTTCCGCGTGCTGTTTGACCTGATGACCATCCGGTTTCTACTGAAGTACATGACGAGGCCGCTGCATCTCTTTGGCGGCTTTGGCGTGCTGGGCATGCTGAGCGGAACAGCGCTGGCTGCATGGCTGCTGGCGCTGAAGATTATGACCGGGCAGCCGGTGATGGAGGCGCACAGTCCGCTGGTGGTGATTGCAGGCGTGCTGATACTGGCCGGGATTCAACTGGTCGGCATCGGTCTGCTGGGCGAGCTGCAGGTGCGCCACTATCATTCGTCGACGCATCGCGCGCCATATGCGGTGGACCGCATTATCCGCGCGCGCACGGTGGAGTCCATGGCCGATAACGGCTAGGGACTGCGCGACGTGGCATGGATTCTGTGAACAGATCAAAATAATTTGTTGTGATCAAACGTGCATGCGCATCCAGAGGATGCACGTGAGGCTTTGCGTGCATCACACTGGCTGAGGAAGCTATGAAAGCAATTCAAATTCTGAAAACAGGTGGGCCGGAGCAACTGGTGCTGCGCGAAGTGGCGGAACCCGTGTTGTTCTCTGGCGATGTGCTGGTGCAGGTGAAGGCTGCCGGCGTGAACTTTATCGACGTGTATTTCCGCGAAGGGCGGTATCCGGCGGTGTTGCCGTTTGTGCCGGGGCAGGAAGGCGCGGGCGTGGTGCTGAAGGTGGGCGCCGGCGTGGAGAAGGTGCAGGCCGGACAGCGGGTGGCATGGTGCGGCGTGCAGGGATCGTACGCGGAGAAGGCGGTGGTTCCGGCGCAGATGCTGGTGACGATACCGGAGCACCTGAGTTTCGAGGTGGCCGCGGCTGCGATGCTGCAGGGCATGACGGCCCACTACCTTGCGCATTCAACGTATGCGATTGGCAAAGGCGATGATGTGCTGATCCATGCGGGTGCAGGCGGGGTGGGGTTGCTGCTGACGCAGATGGCGAAGATGCTGGGCGCGCGGGTGCTGACGACGGTTTCAAGCGACGGCAAGGCGAAGATATCGCAGGCGGCGGGTGCGGACGAGGTCATCGAATATACGAAGATGGACTTTGCGACGGAAGTGAAGAGGCTGACGGGCGGCAAAGGCGTTCACGTGGTGTATGACGGCGTAGGCAAGGATACGTTCGATGGATCGCTTGCGTCGTTGCGGCCACGCGGGATGCTGGCGCTGTTTGGCGGGGCGAGCGGGGTGGTGCCGCCGTTTGACCTGATCAAGCTGTCGCAGATGGGGTCGCTGTTTATTACGCGGCCGTCGTTGAAGGACTACATTGCCGACCGTGCGGAGCTGGAGTGGCGCGCGGGCGACGTGCTGGGATGGATTGCAGAGAAGAAGCTGAAGCTGCGCGTGGAGCATATGTATCCCCTGGCCGAGGCGCGGCAGGCGCACGAAGATCTGCAGGGGCGGAAGACGACGGGGAAGCTGATCCTGACGGTGTGACGCTGAGAATTTCACAGGCGGAAAAATTCGAGAGCTATAATCAGAATTCCGGTGCAGCAAATTTGTTTTGATGCGCTGGAATTTTGCGGGCGGACTAGCGCTGCCTGTGTGGAAACCAACCTTGTTACGCAACAGAAGTAAGGGAAGCGCGGTGAAATTCCGCCACTGCCCCGCAACTGTAAGCGCGCACCTGCGACGCAAGATTTGACGCCAGGTGACTTTGCCCGTCACACACCGAAGCCACTGCGATGCCTGCATCGTGGGAAGGTGCGGTGGGAAGCACGACGGGCGACACGAGCCTGAAAGGGACGTGACGCGTAAGTCAGGAGACCGGTTCTGCTGCCACATCAGCCAATATCCCGCGGGGGATATCAGGAGCTACTATGCGTGTATTGTTGCGGCTTAAGGGCCGCCTGCCGGTTTTTCTCTCTTTTAAACAACTTGGAATTTCTATCTGCCTGCTGGCGGTGTGCGTTGCCGTGTCTGCGCAGGCTGCGGTGGTGCGCGGAACCGTAACGGACCGGCTGGGCGCGGCGGTGCGTGGCGCGCGGGTGACGCTGGTGCAGAACGGGAAGATCATGTCTGCCACACAGAGCGGCGCGGACGGCAGCTATGAGCTGTTGAGCGCCGACCGTGGACGGTTTGTGGTGTCGGCTATCGGCACAGGATTTTCGATGGCGGTCTCGCCGGAATTTTATTCCGGGCCGCTGGATGTGGTGAATCAGAACATGGTGCTGAAGCCGGCGAGCGTGAACGAAGACATCACGGTGACGGCGACGGGTGTGCCGACGCCGCAGGCGCAGCTCAGCTCGTCGGTGAGCGTGATCCACGGCGATGACCTGGTGACGCGCGTGGGCATTGTGGATGATCTGCGGATGATGCCGGGTGTGAATGCGGTGCAGACAGGGCAGCTTGGGGGCGCGACGTCGTTGTTTGTGCGCGGCGGACCATCGACGGGGAACAAGGTGCTGATCGATGGCGTGCCCGCGGGCGATATGGGAGGGTCGTTTGATTTTGGCACGGTCTCAAGCACAGGGATCGAGAGTGTGGAAGTGTATCGCGGACCAGACAGCGTGCTGTATGGTTCGGACGCTTCGGGGAGCGTGTTGAATATCCAGACGCCGCGCGGGGTGACGGCATCGCCTGTGTTGAATTATTCCGGCGACGGCGGCAACTTCAATACCTATCGCAATGAGCTGACGCTGAGTGGGACGCGCAACAAGCTGGATTACTACGTGGGCGGCTCGCGGCTGGACACATCGAATGCGCTGCCGAACGACAAGTATCACGCGACGACAGCGGTGGCGAACCTGGGTTACGGCACGGGCGCTATGCAGGCGCGGTTCACGGTGCGCTACGGCGCGAGTGTGAGCGGGCTGCCGGGGTCGTACGATTTTATGGGGATTGTGAACAATGCCAAGCAGGCCGACCAGGACCTGTATGCGGCAGGGACGCTGGAGCATACTTCGCGGGGCGACTGGCACAATCTGCTGCGGTATGGAATCAGCCGCAAGCGGGAGCAGCAGACCTCGTTCTCTCAGGCGGGCAATCCGATCACGGCGACGTTTTTCGGTTACAACGACCTCTACTACGTGGGCAATACCATGACGATCCGCGGGGGCAATGGATATACGGCCATCGGGCGCGCTTACATGGGCGAAGAGGGCAGCACGTTTCCGTACAGCACCTACCAGGACAATAACCGCGATGAACTGCAGTACCAGACGGATTACCGGTTTGGGCAGCACTTCGCGGCGTTTGGCGGGTTTCAGTTTGAGAACGAACGCGGCTCGTACCGGTATCCGCAGTACGGGATTGCCGATGTGCCGGCGGCGCGGACGAACTATGTGTACTCCGCGCAGATGGTGGGCGACGTGAAGAACCGCGTCTTCTATTCGCTGGGCACGGGCGTGGTGAAGAACCATGTGTTTGGCGTGAAGCCGACGCCGCGTGCAGGGCTGGCATGGTATCCGCGGCGGCCGGGGACGGGGCTGTTCCATGGAACCAAGGTGCGGTTCAACTTCTCCAAGGCGGTGCAGGAGGCCGATCTCTTCTCTGAGGTGGATTCGCTCTTTACGCAGGTGCAGCAGTACGGGACGCCGAGCGACATCGCGAAGTATGGTCTGAAGCCGGTGGGTGCGGGGACGACGCGATCATATGAGGGCGGCGTGGACCAGGACATCTGGAAGCAGTCCGTGATGATGAAGCTGACGTACTTCCACAATGAGTACACGAATCAACTGGAGTTTGTGCCGGCGAGCGCGCTGGGCGGAGCGCCGTTCAACTTTGCACCTTCGGTGGTGACGGCGCTGTACAGCTCTTACGTGGGCGGAGCATATGTGAATACGCTGGCGTATCGCGCAGAGGGGTTTGAGACGGAGCTGGACCTGCAGGCGATGTCGAACCTGTACGTGCGGGTGGGGTATACCTACCTGGCTACGAAGGTGAAGAATTCGTTTGCCAGCAGCGCGCTGGCGCCGACGAGCAATCCGTATCTGAAGGACAAGTTCGGCGTGCCGATCCCAATTGGTGCGTCGTCTCCGCTGAAGGGTGGGCGGATGTTCCGGCGGCCGCCGCATACGGCGTTCGTCAACATCCAGTACACGGATAAGAAGTACACGGGGGGCCGGACCGAGTTGGGGCTGACGGGGGCGTTGTCTGGCCAGAGCGACGACTCGACGTTCCTGGCGAACGAAGGGCTGTTTGGGAGCTCGCTGACGGGTGACAACTCGCTGCTGCTGCCGAACCGGAACCTGGATTATGGCTACTTCAAGGTGGACGGCAGCCTGGTGTTCCGGATGTCGCCGCAGCTGGATGTGTATGCGCAGCTGGATAACATCCTGAACAATCAACACATAGGGCCGATCGGGTTTCCGGCGCTGCCGTTCAGCGTGCGGGCGGGCGTGAAGTACCGGCTTGGCGGGAACAGGTAAGGCTTGTGGCGCTGGATTGGGCCCCACATCCTGCGAAAAGGGATGTGGGGCCAGCCTGCTAGGCTACGGCGAGTGAGCAATATCGCACAGCGGGCCGGGATGGGGATTCGCTCAGAAAATGGCGCATATCGGTGGCCGTCATGCTATTCTTTGAGAGACACTTACTGAGTGGAATGAACAGAATTAACTGAATTGGAGTAACGCACGATCGTGCTGGCACCTGCAAAAAAAACCGACATCATTACGAAGTTCCGTACCCATGATTCTGACACCGGCAGCCCTGAGGTTCAGATTGCGATTTTGAGTGAGCGCATCGGCGAATTGACCGAGCACTTCAAGACGCACAAGAAGGACCATGGCTCCCGCCGCGGCCTGCTGATGCTGGTGAGCAAGCGCCGCCGCCTGCTCGATTACCTGAAGAAAACTGACTCTGACCGCTACCGCGAGGTTATCGGCAAGCTGGGTATCCGCAAGTAGGATCACCGGTTTCCGTGCGCGATGGCATCTGCAGCAAGCAGATGTTACAGCTGCAGCGAGTTGAGGACTATTTCCCACGATGCGAACGAGCACAGCATCTAATCCCGGGATCACTTCACTGCCCGCAAGGCCTGCCGAACAGCAGGCCTTGCCGCAGTGCACGCAGCGGTGCGGCCGATGATTGGCGCCGCGATCGTTTCTATTGCGATGTGCGCCGGTGCGCATATGGTGATGGTCTCCCACCCCAAGAAAACCCAAGAGCGAGTACGCACGCGCATTGATGTGCTGCGTGACATGCACCGCGTGAACGCGCGCCGTGCAACGCTCGCCTGCGCAACCGCAGGCCCACAAGTTCCTATACAGATGACGACGATACGAAAAGAGGACGCACTATGAAACAGGACGTGACAGTAGAGCTTGCCGGTGGCAAGCAGATTAATTTTGAGACCGGACGCATCGCCAAGCAGGCGAGCGGTTCCGTGTTTATCACCAGCGGCGACAACGCCGTGCTTGCGACGGCCGTAGCCGCGCCGGACCCGAAAGAGGGAATCGATTTCTTCCCGCTGACGGTGGAATACCGCGAGTTTACGTATGCCGGTGGCCGCATTCCGGGTGGCTTCATCAAGCGTGAAGGACGCCCGAGCGAGAAGGAGATCCTGACCTGCCGTCAGATCGACCGTCCCATCCGCCCGTTGTTCCCGGAGACGTTCCGCAACGAGACGCAGGTTGTGGCGTTTGTGTATTCGGCTGACAAGGAAAACGATCCGGACGTGCTGGGCATCAACGGGGCAAGCTGCGCGCTGGCGCTGAGCGATATTCCGTTCGCCGGCCCGGTGGGCGCGGTTCGCATTGGCTTGGTCAATGACGAGTTCGTCGTGAACCCGAGCTATGCGCAGATGAAGGAAGGCACGCTGAACATCATGGTCGTCGGCACGAAGGACGGCATTGTGATGGTGGAATCTGGCGCAAAGGAAGTTGCCGAAGAGCGCGTGGTGGACGCTATTGAATTCGCTCACGACCAGATCAAGAAGATCTGCGCTGCGATCGAAGAGCTGGTAGCCAAGGCCGGCAAGAAGAAGCGCGCCGTGGCTCCTGCGGAGCTCGACCAGGCTTACTACGATGGGCTGATGGCGAAGGTGGGCGACCGCCTGAAGGATGCGCTCGACACGCAGAAGTATCCGAAGTTCGACAGCTATGCCAAGGTCAAGGAGATCAAGGACGAGCTGAAGAAGGATCTACCCGAGGGCGATGCTGCCGCGGCGAAGAAGTTCAGCAAGTACTACGAGCTGATGCGCGAAAACATCTTCCGCGAGCAGGTGCTGAACGACCGCATCCGCCCGGATCACCGCGCATTCGACGAGATCCGCAAGATCACGATCGAGACGGGCGTACTGCCGCGCGTTCACGGTTCCGCACTGTTTACCCGCGGCGAGACCCAGGCGCTGGTGACAGCGACGCTGGGCACCATGGACGATTCGCAGCGGCTGGAGAGCTATGAAGGCGAGCAGAAGCGCCGCTTCATGCTGCACTACAACTTCCCGCCGTTCTCGGTTGGCGAAGTGGGCCGCATGAGTGGCGTAGGCCGTCGCGAGATTGGCCACGGAGCGCTGGCGTATCGCGCGATGCAGGCAGTGCTGCCGGGCGAGGACGAGTCTCCGTACACGATTCGCATTGTGTCGGACATCCTGGAGTCGAATGGATCGTCTTCGATGGCGACCATCTGCGGCGCCAGCCTGGCGCTGATGCAGGCCGGCATCCCGATCAAGGGCGCTGTGGCCGGTGTGGCCATGGGCCTGGTGAAGGAAGGCGACAAGTATGCCATCCTGACGGACATTGCGGGCGCAGAAGATCACTACGGTGACATGGACTTCAAGGTGGCCGGAACGCGCAAGGGCATTACCGCGATGCAGATGGATATCAAGATCATGGGCATCACGGCGCAGCTGATGCGCGAGGCGATGGAGCAGGCGCGGCATGGCCGGCTCTTCCTGCTGGACAAGATGGATGCAGTGATTGCGTCTGCGAACGAAGAGAAGTCGAAGTTCGCGCCGCGCATT
>JARLFX010000095.1 GCA_031296355.1 Acidobacteriaceae bacterium | reverse complement strand
CCAAAACCCCAAAACCCCAAAACCCCAAAACCCCTAGCGCACAGAAGGCGGGATGGCGCGGGAGAGAGCCAATACAATGCGTGAGAGAATATGCGGCTGGCGTGCATAATATAGGCGAACAATGGAGCTGCCAATATATATCTCTGGCTAGAACGCAAAGCCACAATGCTATTGGGCGCATTCATAAGAAATAGCGGTCGGTCTATACTCAAATCAATCATCAGATCCTCTCAAATTATTAAGTTCTCAATGGAAAGTAAGAAGGAAGAGCAAAAGACGACCGCCGCGGCACCAGCGGTAGAACCGCCAGCTCCCAGGGAGGAGGCCAAGAAAATACTGCCTCCACCCGTCCCCACCGTTCCCGTGGCCATGACAAGCTTCAGCGGCCGCGTTCGCATTCGTTATCTTATGGAGAATCCGACCGAGCACCTGGACAAGGTGATCTACATCGCCGGATGGGCCCGCACCACGCGCTTCACCAAGAAGCTCGCCTTCGTCGAGATGAGCGATGGCTCCGGCCCTGTTGGCCTGCAGGTGGTCGTGGACAAGGAGACTCCGGGCTACGCTGAGCTCGAGAAGATGCGTGTAGGTGCCAGCATGGGATTCAGAGGCAAGCTGGTGAAGAGCCCGGGCGCGAAGCAGCCTGTGGAACTCCAGGTCAAGAACCTGCCCGAGCACCAGATCAGGATTTTCGGCGACTGCCCTGCCGAATTGTACCCCCTAGCCAAGAAGGAGCACAGCGTCGAGGTAGCGCATGAGCCTTACATTTTATTATAGTATCTAAGAGAAATAGCTCACCTGAGGCCGAGGACCCAGCTTATCGGTGCCACCACACGAATCAGAAACGCGCTCATCATGGCCACTCATTCCTTCTTCCAGAACAAAGGCTTCCTGTACATCCACACCCCGCTGATCACTGCCTCCGACTGCGAGGGCGCCGGCGAGATGTTCCAGGTGACCACTATGCTTTCCCAGGCCGACAATGACGTCGCCAAGATCCCGGTCAACGCCACCACCAAGAAAATCAACTACGATAACGACTTCTTCAAGAAGGCCGCGTACCTGACCGTCAGCGGCCAGCTCGAGGTCGAGACATACGCGTGCAGCATGTGCGACGTGTACACTTTCGGCCCGACGTTCCGCGCAGAGAAGTCCCACACCCCGCGCCACCTGGCCGAGTTCTGGATGATCGAGCCCGAAATCGCCTTCGGCGACATCAACGACCTCAGCGTTCTGTCTGAGGAGTACCTGAAGTACTGCCTCTCGTACGTGATGAAGAACAACATGGACGACCTCAAGTTCTTCCAGGACAAGGTCGAGAAGGGTCTGATTGAGCGTCTCAAAAACATCATCGACAACACCTTCGCTCGTCTCACCTACACCGAGGCTGTCGACATTCTCATGAAGGACGAGAAGGAGGGCAAGGTCAAGTTCGAGAACAAAGTCTACTGGGGCCTCGATCTCTTCTTCGAGCACGAGAAGTATCTGACCGAGCAGGTGCTGAAGAAGCCGCTGATCCTGCGCGACTACCCCAAGTCATTCAAGGCCTTCTACATGAAGCTCAACGCTGACGGCAAGACCGTCTCCGGAATCGACGTTCTGGTGCCCAAGATTGGCGAGATCATCGGCGGCAGCCAGAGGGAGGAGAAACTGGACGTGCTGGACCAGAGAATCGCGGAGATGAAGCTGGACAAGGAGGGGTACTCGTGGTACCGCGACCTGAGAAGATTCGGCACCGTGCCGCACTCCGGCTTCGGCGTCGGCTTTGAGCGTCTCATCATGCTCGTGACCGGTGTTGACAACATCCGCGACGTCATTCCTTTCCCGAGAAGTCTCAACCACGCTGAGTTCTAAAACGCAATCCAATAACCGCTAATCATACCTAGCAACGGTTGAGTCGACAGTATTAGTATACATGATTATACGTGGAAGATGATATGGATTCATGCATTAGCATTGAGAGAATAGGTGACGTGGTGAGCCAATACCGGTAACAGGTGCATGGGGTTTTGGGGT
>JARLFX010000094.1 GCA_031296355.1 Acidobacteriaceae bacterium | reverse complement strand
TTCTCCCCAAAAGACATCGCCGCCTACTGGATCGCCATCGCCGTGCTGCTTCTAATCGATGGCAATCTCATGAAAATCAAGCGTCCAGCCACCACATAGAGCATCACATGACTAGCCACCGCGTCTTCCGGCAGTAAAATCAATTGGAAGCAGGAATCTGGCAGCCGCATCCGCACACCGCGGCTGCAAACGCAGTCCACTTCACCCCGAAAGGCGTCATGTCAGACACATCGACGGACAGCACGCCGTCCCCGCAAAACGAGCAGCGCGCAGCACAGCCATTAAAGCCGCAGTTGACCGAGTCGCGCGTCCGCAAAGCGATGCGCACTGACCCGCCTGCGGCTGGTGAGCCCGAACGTTTCGTCTGCATCCACGGCCACTTCTACCAGCCCCCGCGCGAGAACCCCTGGCTCGAAACCATCGAGGTGCAGGAATCTGCAGCCCCGTATCACGACTGGAACGAGCGCATCACGGCGGAGTGTTACGCCCCCAACGGCGCCTCCCGCATCGTGAACAAACAAAATGAGATCGTGCGCATCGTGAACAACTACTCGCGCATGAGCTTCAACTTCGGCCCCACCCTGCTCAGTTGGCTGGCAGACTTCGCCCCACGCTGCTACCGCATGATCCTCGACGCTGACTTCACCAGCCAGCGCCGCTTCAACGGCCACGGCTCCGCCATCGCGCAGGTCTACAACCACATCATCATGCCCCTCGCCGACGAGCGCGACGCCCGCACCCAGATCCGCTGGGGCATAGCCGATTTCGAGCACCGCTTCGCCCGCAAGCCCGAAGGCATGTGGCTGGCTGAAACCGCCGTCAACCGCAAAGTCCTCGACCTGCTCGCCCAGGAAGGCATCAAGTTCACCATCCTCGCTCCCGCCCAGTGCGCCCGCGTCCGCCGCAAACCCAACGCCACCGACCCGCCCTCCAGCTCCACCCCGGGAACCATGGCAGAGGCCGATGAACTGGGCTGGATCGGCACCCCCGACGCCACCGTGAGCCCCACCCACCCCTACACCATCTCGCTCGACGAAGGCCGCAGCATCGCCGTCTTCTTCTACGATGGCCCCGCCTCTCGCGCCATCGCCTTCGAAGGCCTGCTCAACTCCGGCGAAGACTTCGCCCATCGCCTCGCCGCCGATTTTCACGACGAGATGAATCCCGACCACCCTGAGCCCGCCGAACTGGTCCACGTCGCCACCGATGGCGAGAGTTACGGCCACCACCACAAGCACGGTGAGATGGCGCTCTCTTATGCGCTCCACTACATGCAGGATCAGAAGCTGGCCCGCCTCACCAACTACGGCGAATTCCTTGAGCGCTTTCCCCCGCAGTGGGAGGCCGAGGTCGAAGAGAATACCTCCTGGAGCTGCTCCCACGGCGTAGAACGCTGGCGCTCCAACTGCGGTTGCAACGGCGGCAAAGTCGGCTGGAATCAGGAGTGGCGCGGCCCCCTGCGCGCTGCGCTGGATTATCTGCGCGACGCCACCGTCCCTCTCGCAGAAGCCCTCGCCGCTCCTCTGCTCAAAAACCTCTGGACCGCGCGCGACGAATACATCCAGGTCATTCTCGACCGCTCCGTCGCCGCCACCACCAAATTCCTCTCGCGTCACGCCACCCGCGTGCTCACGCCAGAAGAACGCATCAGCGTCTTTGAGTTGCTCGAACTCGAACGCCACACCCAGCTCATGTACACCAGTTGCGGCTGGTTCTTTGACGAGATCTCCGGCATCGAGACCGTGCAGATCATCGGCTACGCCGGCCGCGTGCTGCAGCTCGCCTCCAAACTCTTCGGCGAACAGGGCCGCAATCTCGAAACAGAATTCCTTCGCCTGCTCGCGGAAGCAAAGAGCAACCTGCCCGAGATGGGCAACGGCGCAGAAGTCTATCGCCGCTATGTGCAGACGCAATTCATTGATCTGGAAAAAGTGGGCGCGCACTACGCCATCAGCTCCATCTTCCGCAGCTATCCGGAAGAGGGCCGCATCTTCTGCTTCAACATCCACCGCATCTCCTACGAAGTCTTCACCTCCGGCCGCGGCCGCGTCGCCATTGGCCGTGCGCGCATTCACTCGCGCATCACCGAAGAGAACGAAGAGATCAGCTTCGCCGTCCTCCATCTCGGCGATCAGAATCTCTCCGCCGCGGTGAAACCCTACAAGCAGACAGACAGCGATGCCTTCGACCAGTTCTCCGTAGAGGTGCGCGCCGCCATCCGCCGCGCCAACCTCCCCGAGATCATCCGCCTGATCGACCACTTCTTCGGCGGCACTGCTTACTCACTCACCTCGCTCTTCGCAGACGAGCAGCAGCGCATACTCCGCACCATCCTCGACGCCACCCTCGCCGAGATCGAGCAGGGCGTGCGCGGCATCTACGAAGACCACGCCTCGCTGCTGCATTTCCTCACCGAATCCGGCATGCCCAAGCCGCCCGCCCTCGTACTCGCCGCCGGCTTCGCACTCAACGCCGGCCTGCGCGACACCATCTCCGCTGGGGCTTTTGACACCGAGCGTTTCCAGATGCTGCTCGAGCGCGCCGTCGCCGATCAGGTCAAGCTCGAAGAGAGCACCCTGGCCTACGCCGCCGATCAGCGCATGAAGCGCGCCATGGTCCGCCTCGAAGAGACCGCCGGCGAATTCGAATCGCATACCGATCTGGAGAACGCCATCGAGCTGGCAGAAAACCTCCGCAAGCTCCCCTTCGAACTCAACTTCTGGCAGGCGCAGAACATCTGGAACGAGCTGCTACGCCGTGGCGGTGGCGGCGACAGTTGGACCGAAGAGTGGAAAGAAAGCTACAAGCGCCTCGGCCACCTCCTCAACATCGCCGTCGAAGAATTAGTAGTAGAAGAAGGCGTACAGGCCTTCTAAGTTTTATCTTCTGCTGCTCTGTACTGAATATTTTCTTCTCGGCTACACTTCCAACATCCCCACAACCGTCATCCTTGGTTGCGAGCAACGCGAGCGCCCGCCCGTCCGGCTAGGACCGCCACCGCAGCGTCACCGGCTCCGTCAGCGGATTCTCATCCTTCCCCTCCAGCCGCGCCTGCTTCAGCGCGAAGTACCACTTCGCCGGTTTGTCCGCATCATCGATCAGCATCAACCCAGGATGGAACCTTAGCCCCTCCGCCTGTTCCACCATCGTCTGCGTATCCTGCCCCACAAAAATCTTCGCAAAGAACTTCAAAATCTGCGGCACCAGCGGCACCCAGTACAAAATATTCCACGCTGCATACACGTCAATGCGGCACGTCGTCGGCGTAACCGGCGTGACCGTAGTGATGCTGGCCAGCCACCGCTTGCCTGCGCGGATCGTCTCATACCGCCGGTTCGGCAGCACAAAATCAATCGTCGTCACCGGCTTGTCCAGAATCTTGTACGGCGCGCTGTTGCCGCTGGGCGCGTGGGCAGACATGCGGAACCCGCCCGCGATCGGCTCAAAGTGCTTCTGCTTTTCGTGGATGCTCTTGCTGCTCCGCCACCACCAGCTCTGGTGCACAAACGGCCCATGCGCCGGGTCCATCAATCCAATAATCCCGTGATCCACATTGCACGGCAGCTCCGCGCTCAGGTGCGCCGTGTGGAACCGCTTGCTAAACTTCGGCAACTCCGGCACCGGCGGCAGCGTCTCCAGCAGATGCACGCGACCGCTCCCCGGCTTGGGCACGTAAACCCACGCATAGCCATCGCGCTCCACGCACGGATACGCCGTGGCGTAAATCTTCGTCGCGTCCAGTTCATCGTCCTTTGTCAGCGACGGAATCTCCGAGCACTGTCCGCTGCACGGTTCAAAGCTCCAGCCGTGATACTTGCAGGTCACGTGCTCTCCATCGAACCAGCCCGCGCTCAGCGGAATGCCGCGATGCGGGCACAGGTCGCGCATCGCAAAGATGCTGCCATCCTTCTTGCGCCCCAGCACCAGCGGAACCCCCAGCAGCAGCGCCTTGGTCATCTGCTTGCCGCGCAGCTCCGCGCTGCGCACAGCCGGGTACCACTCATCAAAGATCATCTCCGTTGCGGGCGGTGTGCCAAATCCGTCAATCTGCGTAAGCGTAGACATGCACTCATTCTGCAACATGCAGCTACACTTCTACCAGCGTGTAAATCCAACCACCTGTATGCCGCTACACTAACCCATGGACCTTGCCATTCTGCGCAACTTTTATAGCTTGTCATCCTGAGCGTAGCGAAGGATCTCAGTATTTCGTGGAAGCCACTACCACAGCCCGCCGCCACCAGCGCACCCTGCCCCGGCTCACCCTGCTCGCCACCTGGCTGCTGCTCTACGCCAGCTTCACCCTCTTCTCGCCCCCGCTGATGGACGATGCCGACTCCGTCCACGCCGAAGTCGCCCGCGAGATGGTCCTCCGCCACGACTGGGTCACGCTCTACGCCAACGGCATCCGCTACCTGGAAAAAGCGCCCGTCCTCTACTGGAGCATGGCCGCCAGCTTCAAGCTCTTCGGCCCATACGACTGGGCCGCCCGCCTGCCGCTCGCCCTCGGCATGCTTGCGCTCATCTTCGCCGTCTACAACTTCGGCCGCCGCGCATTCTCTGAGCGCGCCGGCTTCTACGCTGCCATGATCCTCGCCACCACCGCCGGCTGCTTCCTCTACACCCGCTTCATCATTCCCGACGTACTCGTCTGCCTCTGGATCACCCTCAGCCTCTACGCCTTCTGGCAAGCCGAGCAAAGCGATCTCCCCTCCCGCTGGCACTGCGCCCTCTTCGCCGCCTGCTGCGCGCTCAATGTCCTCACCAAGGGCCTCATTGGCATCGTCTTTCCCGTCGGCATCGCGCTGGCGTATCTCCTGCTCACGCGCGGCGTCCGCGGCGCCGCCGCGCGCTGCCGCCAATTTCACCCCGCGCTCGCCGCGGCAATCTTCCTCATCATCGCCGCGCCGTGGCACATCCTCGCCGGCCTGCACAACCCCACCCAGGGCCACATCGCCGGTATCGGCTTCACCCATTGGCCCTGGACCATCCCCCAGCCCACCCCCGGCAACGTCCACGGCTGGTTCTGGTTCTACTTCCTCAACGAACACCTGCTCCGCTACCTCAACCTGCGCGTTCCCCGCGACTACGACACCGTCCCCCTCTGGCTCTTCTGGGGTCTCCTCTTCGTCTGGCTCATGCCCTGGAGCGCATGGCTCATCGCGCACGTTTTTCAATCAATAAAAATTTCTGTCCTCCCGACCGAAGCGCAGCGTAGTGGAGGGACCCGCTTCACCCTCTCCTCTTGGCGCGAATCTCTCCGCCACAACCCCGCGCGCCGCACCACACTCCTCCTCGCCCTCAGCGCCGCCACCGTCATGCTCTTCTTCAGTTTCTCCACCCGGCAGGAGTACTACGCCCTCCCCGCACTTCCCGCGCTCGCCCTGCTCATCGCAAACTGGCTCGCACAGGAAGACTCTTCCCCCGCACTCGCCCGCACCGGCAAACGCATCTCCCTCGGCATCCTTGTCGTCGGAATACTCGGCACCATCGCCGCCGCCGGCTTCGTTCTGCTCACCAAAGCCCCCGGCCCCCAAGCCGATCTCGCCTCACTCCTCGCACAGAACCCCGCGGACTACGCCCTCTCACTCGGCCACTTCCTCGACCTCAACGCGCAGGCGCTCGGCCTCTTCCGTCTTCCGCTCACGCTCACCGCGCTCGCGCTCGCCGCAGGTGCAATCGGCAATTTCATCGCCCGCCGCCGCAATCGCCCCGCCGCGGGCAACGCCTTTCTCTTCGGCATGATGATCGTCTTCCTCATCGCCGTGCAGCTCGCCTTCACCACCTTCAACACCGTACTCGGCTCAAAGAATCTGGCAGACGCTATCACCGCGCAGCAGCCAACCGCGCAAGACCTCATCGCCATCCACGGCGAATACGAGAACGGCAGCACCCTCGGCTTCTACCTGCGCCGCAGCGACATCCACATCGTCAGCGGCCGCAGCTCCAATCTCTGGTACGGCTCCTTCTTCCCGGATGCGCCAAAAATCTTCGAAGACCCGGAGAGCCTTGCCGCCAAATGGTCCGGCCCGCAACGCATCTTTATGTGGAATGATCCTAGCGACGCAACACGGCCACTGCCGCCACTGCAACCTATTTACGTCGTCGCAAAGAGCGGCGGCAAACAGATTCTCAGCAACCAGCCTGCACGCTAATCAAGCCTGCCCCCTAAAATTTGTCATTCTGAGCGCAGCGAAGAATCTGCTTTTTGCGAGCAAAGCGAGCGTTTCGCCGTCCGCGCAGGACTCAAGCCCGCGAAATCCGTCCATCCTTCAGCCGGAACTGCTCGCCGCGCCACACCACGATATTGTTCGCGTAGCTCCACGCCCACTGCAGCAGACTCACAAAGTCCCGCACCGGCAGCAGCCACAGGTCCCGCAGCACCTGCGCATCGCGCAGTATCCCCACGCCAATGCTCAGCGCCACCGCGACCCGCGCCACCGCAATCAAACTCAGCAGCGTAAAGCTCCACAGCGCAAACCCGCTCGCAATGCAGTTCAGAATTGCCCACGGCAGCGCATATGTACACACCAGCCCCGCATACCCCGCCTTGCGCGAATCCCGCGTAGACCGCATCCATCGCATCTGGTGGTCCCAGAATCCGCCCAGCGTGTACTTCGGCACCGCCGTCTCCACCACTTCGTTCGCCAGCACCACGCGATATCCCGCGCGCGAAATTCTTACGCCCAGCTCATAATCGTCCGCCAGATACTCCAGCAGCGGCTCCAGTCCGCCGATAGACTCCAGCGCCGGGCGGCTGAACGCCAGCGTCGAACCCAGCCCGAAGTGAATGCCGCTCTCGATCTTTCGCGCCGTCAGCACGCCCGAAAAAAAATCCGTCGAGATCCCGAGCGACTCCAGCTTGCTCCATAGCGTGCGCTCTGCCGCGCGTTCGCTGCTGCGCCCAATGTACGGCGCCGTCACCATGCCCACATGCTTGCCGTCGCTCTGCGGCGCAAACTCCGCCATGATGTGCGCCAGATACTGCGGCCCCACCAGGATGTCGCTGTCGTTCACAATGTAATGGCTGTGCCGCGCATGCGGCAGCATCTGCGCCAGATTGCTCACCTTGCCGCTGGTACCTAGCCGCTTCGTACATTCGATCAGCCGGATGTCGTGCTCAGGAAACTCCGCCTGTAGCCGGTGGATCACCGCCGCCGCTGGGTCCGCCAGATCGCTCACGCCAAACAATATCTCGAACTCGCCCGCATACTGCTGCGTGCAGTGGCTCACGAAGCCCGCATACATGCGCGCATCCACACCCTTCACCGGCTTCAGAATCGAGACAGGCAGCGAGCCGCCCTGTCCCCGCCTGCGATGCGCAAAGTCCCGCGCGCTCCACAGCGCAAGCACGCTGTACCCCAGCCCGCAAACCGCCAGCAGCGTCGTGATCGCTTCAATCGCGATAGCAAGTTTATCCACTCATCAAGTGTATGGGAGTCGCGGCAAATCAGTGCATCGCTAGTTCAATAGTTGCAGAACTCAAATGAATACATTCCCAAACCGAGCCTGCGATCGCCTGCATAATCGCGGTGATCTCTTCGCTTGGATTATTCGTACCGCAGCGCGTCGATCGGGTTCAGGTTCGCGGCCTTCCACGCCGGATAGATGCCGAAGGTCAACCCGATTCCGCAGGAGCACACAAACGCCGCCGCTACCCATCCCGCGGAGAGATACGCCGGAATCCCCGGTATCAGCGCGTGGATCGTAAACGTCAGCAGCGCACCCGCCGTCACGCCCACCACGCCGCCCACCGCGCACAGCGTCATCGCTTCCAGTGTGAACTGCGTCAGGATATTTCGCTTCCTCGCCCCCAGCGCCTTGCGCACACCGATCTCGCGCGTTCGCTCCGTCACGCTGACCAGCATAATGTTCATCACGCCCACGCCGCCCACCAGCAGCCCCACAGCCGAGAGCCCGAACATCAGCAGAAACAGTCCGCCGGTGATCTGCGTCCACAGCCGCGTCACCGCCTCTGAACTGAAGATGGCGAAATTATCGTCCTTGTCATTCCGCACCTTGCGCCGCCGTCGCAGCAGCTCGCGCATCTCATCTTCAACCAGCGGCTTGTTCTTCTGGTCGTCAAACTTCACGCTGATCCAGTAATCCAATATCTCCGGATGCAGCTTGTGAAACGTCGTGATAGGGAAGTACGCAAAATTGTCGTCCGGATTTTTCCCGCCGCCAAAGATCGTCTTCTGCTTTCCCAGCACACCCACCACGCTGAAGATCATGCCCTCAATATTCACTTCTTTCCCAATGGGATATTCCGTCCCGAAGAGGTCCTGGGCCGTATCGTGCCCCAGCACCGTCACGTTCGCGCTGCGCTCCTGGTCCTGCTCCGTAAAGTAGCGCCCATTCGTGATGTCCCAGTCATACACGTCAGCCGAAGAGCTGGTGTCTCCCTCCAGCGAAGTCTGCTCCACCTTGTGCGTGCCATACTTCACCGTCACGCTGCCCACGCCAAAGTTGTGGTCCTGGTACTGCAGCGAAGGCGATACCGCCACCACGTGCGGCAGTTCTTTCATCGCCATTGCATCGTCATACGTGAGCTGCTTGCGCGTCAGCATCTCCGTTGTGGGCCGCACCCCGATCACCGGAAAGCGGAACGCCCACAACACATTCGTCCCGAATGACTCCACCATCCGCGACACATTCGCGTTCAATCCATTGATCACCGAAGAGATGGTGATCACCGTCATCACCCCGATCACGATGCCCAGGATCGTCAGCGCACTCCGCAGTTTGTTCGAGCGCAGCGTATCCAGCGCCATCTTCATCGTTTGTCCTGCGTCGCCGGTATTCATCGCCTATGCCTCCGACCGCAGTGCCACAATAGGATCCAGCAGCGCCGCCTGCCGCGCCGGGTACACGCCAAAGAACAGGCCGACCGATCCCGCCATCACCAGCGCGACCGGCACCACCCACAGCGCTATGCTCGACGGGAATCCCAGCAGCGCCGTTACTCCCTGCGCCACCACAACTCCGCCGAACACGCCTAGTACTCCCCCGGCCAGCGCCACCGTGGCCGATTCAATCAGGAACTGCAGCATGATCTCCCGCCGCCGCGCCCCCAGCGCCTTGCGAATGCCGATCTCCCGCGTCCGCTCCGTCACACTCACCAGCATGATGTTCATGATCACAATGCCGCCGACCACCAGCGCAATCGACGCAATCGCCACCATCACCGCTTCAAATCCCTGGCTGATGCTCGCCCACAGCGACATGAACGTGTCGCTGGTGTTCAGCGTGAAGTCGTCTTCGGTTCCGGGCCGGTCATGCCGGCGCACGCGCATCAGGCTGTCAGCCTCGTTCGTCGCCGCAAACAGCGCCGCCCCGCCCGCACCCGCGCTCGCATAGATCGTAATCGTCTTCGCCGTGCCGTATGTCTTCTGGAACGATTCGATCGGCATCGACACCCAGTTGTCCTGGCTCTGCCCCAGGCTCTTGCCCTGTTTCTCCGCCAGTCCGATCACCGTGTACGGCACGCCGTCCACGCGAATCTCCTTGCCCAGCGGATCCTCATGCCCCATCAGGTTTTCCTGCACATCCGTTCCAATGATGGCCACATGCGTCGCATGCTCTTCTTCCACCGCGCTGAACCCGCGTCCCTGCACAATGTTGATATTCTGCAGCTCCGGCATCGTCCACGTCTGCCCGCGCAGGCTGGTGTCCTTGCTCGACTGCTTGCCAAACACCACCGTCCCCGTCGTCGACTGCTGCGCGCCCACCAGCGTGCAGCGCTGGCAGTTCTCCGCGATGAACTTGTAGTCGTCCAGCAGAATGTCCCGCCGCTTCTGGTACTTCTCCCACTCCTCGTAGCTGGTAATCACCGGCGGCCGCTTGGCAATGGTGAACACGTCCGCGCCATACAGGTTCACCTTCGTCGCCACGTAGCGGTTGGCCCCGTTCACCAGCGTCACCACTGCGATCAAAGACGCAACCGCGATCACCACGCCCAGCAGCGTCAGGATAGACCGCAGCTTATTGGCCCAGAGCGATTGCAGCGCGAGTTTGGCAGCTTCTTTAAGTTCCATGGCGGTTCAATACAGTATTTCCAAGTTTACCCGCTGCGCCCTAAACTGCACCGCCCAGGACCCTCTATCGCGTAGAATATCCCTATGCAGACGGCCGGACGGTCGCTGCCGGAATGGCGCAAGCCAGACCGGGGGAGGAAAGTCCGGACTCCGCAGGGCAGTGTGCCGGATAACGTCCGGGCTGTCACCTTCAAGGGTGGCAGACGGCTAGTGCCACAGAGAATATACCGCCCTCTGCAAGCTCTCCACGCAAGTGGTGAGTGAGGGTAAGGGTGAAAAGGTGCGGTAAGAGCGCACCGCGCTTCTCGTAAGAGCGGCGGCAGGGTAAACCCCACACGGAGCAAGACCAAATAGGCAGGGAGACCGCGGTTCGATCCAGACCGCGGTCGCGTATCGGCCCGATACGCCCAGGCGGATTCGTTGCAGCAATGCAGCGTGCCGAAACTTGCGGGTAGGTTGCTGGAGCGGCTCAGTAATGTGCCGCCTAGAGGAATGACCGTCCACGGTGCGCAAGCACCCGGACAAAATCCGGCTTACAGGCCGTCTGCTGGAAGCGCGTGGCCCCGGAGATCGTGAAAGCGATCGCCGGGGCCA
>JARLFX010000093.1 GCA_031296355.1 Acidobacteriaceae bacterium | reverse complement strand
CAAGCCCGGCTGCGTGCGATCGAGCGCCTGAATTTGGCTCTTTTCGTCGACCGACAGCACGATGGCATGGGCTGGTGGCGAGACGTAAAGCCCGACGACATCGTGAAGCTTCTCGGCGAAGGCCTTGTCATTCGAAAGCTTGAAACTGCGCCAGCGATGCGGCGCAAGGCCGTGATCGTGCCAGATCTTCACGATTGATGATGCGGCGACCCCAACAGCCTTGGCCATTGCGCGTACCGTCCAATGCGTGGCTTCGTGCTCCGGCGGTTCCAGTGTCAGCTTTACGACCTTGTCGACCACGGACTGATCGAGCGGCGCGATCCCCGGAGGCCGGGTCTTGTCTCGCAGCAGGCCATCGACACCTTCGGCCATGAAGCGCTCTTGCCAGCGCCATACGCAGGGCTTGGATTTGCCCGTCGCCACCATGATCGCCTGCGTGCCAAGCCCTTGGGCTGTAAGCAGAATGATCCGCGCCCGCCAAACATGCTTCTGCGCCGAACCGCGCGCCGCAACAATTGCCTCAAGCCGTTTGATGTCCGGCCCTGTGACTTCAATCTCGATACCCGTTCGCATGCAGCAACATCGCATGCCCGCCGCCGCAGGGGAATCCCAAATCAGGAATCATCCGTCTCGATCAATCCACTAGTGGATTGTTTTTGACATTTGCATCCCGCCATCCGGATAGCACGGTCGCAAATGTCAAAAACAGAAATTCACTAGAATCAAATGCTTCCAGTGGTCCGAAAAGATTCTGACATTTGCTCACCACCTGGCCGATAGCGGTAGCAAATGTCAGCATCGGACCACTAGTTGAGCGCTGCCAAAACCTCATAGGCCAGCACCGCCGCCGCGACCGCTGCGTTCAAGCTGTCGGCGCGGCCCTTCATCGGCATTGTCACGCGCAAGTCGCACGCCATTTCATAGTCTTCGGGCAGCCCGCGCGATTCGTTGCCGACCATGACGAAGCATGGCGACGCATAAGCCGCACCGCGATAGGGCACCGCCT
>JARLFX010000092.1 GCA_031296355.1 Acidobacteriaceae bacterium | reverse complement strand
CGCCACGGCACTTCGCCCGGACGCCCGTGAGATCGGCTTCATGCTCAAGTGGTAGATCGCCATGCGTGCTGCGCTGCTGTCCTATCCTTACTTCCCCTATAAACCGCGCTGAGTTGCGCAGCAACTCGTAAGTGCGCCCTTCCATAATCTCGCTAACGCTCGGTCTGGTTCGGTAGGTCAGAAAACCGGAAATGAGATTCGTGACAGACGTGGCTAAATGTGGCGTTTTATCTCAGTCTCTGCGAGAATTGAGTATGCAAACAATCTGCCCGCTCTGCAAGATGCCGATGCTCTGCCAGCCGGAAGGTGGCTGCTGGTGCACCACTCTGCCGCATATCTGGCCCGTGCCGGGGGATGACGGAACCAAATGTCTCTGCCAGAATTGCCTTGCAGGACAGCAAGATCAGGCGTTGAAAGCGGCGGCTGATCTTAATTAAGAGGAATGAACATGGCGAAGAAATCAATCGAGGAGCGGCTGGCCCAGCTTGAAGCCCAGCGCCAGACGCTGAAGGCCAAGCTCGGCAAACAAGAACGCGCCAAAGACACGCGCCGTAAAATCTTGCTCGGCGCGCTGGTGCTGCACCGCCTCGGCGAGGATAACCGCGAATTCGACAAGACCCTGAAGGAATGGCTGCAACGTGAGCTGCCCGGCTTTCTCACTCGCGCGGACGACAAGGCGCTGTTCACCGATCTGCTGGCCGCATCAGGCACAGTGTCAGCCTCCCCTGCCCCCGCGTCAAGCGAGCCAGCCCAGATCGATCTTCAGGCAGCGGAAATGATCGCGCCGTGATCTCCCTGCCACCGGAGGTGACCTTCGAAAAACGCCAGCTCCCAAACGGTGGTTGGTCTTACGATTTCCGCCACAGCACCATGGGTGCGCTGGGACGCATCCTGATGCAGGGTTTACCTGGAGACCGCGCAACACATATTTCCTGCGAAGTCGCGGGCGATCCGGCCGACCCGCGAACAGCCGAACGCCGCCGTATTTTCGAACCGATTGGCCTGGAAATCTCACGGCAGATGGAGCAGGCCACCGGCGCGTATTCAAACTCTGCTCCGGCCATGCCGCCAGCGCCACCGAGAGAGTCAACCGAGGCGGTCAAAAACAAACTGATGCAATGCCCCATTTGCAGCTGCTTTGCCGCCATGTTGATCTTTGCCCCGGACGCCACCGATACCGGCCGGTTCGAGGATTACGCGCGCCGGATGTACCAGGACTATTCCAGCCGGAATTTGCCAACCTGGATTATCGGCCCTGACCTTGGCTTAAAAACTGAGGAGTTGGCCGAAATTCTCAAAGTCTGGCCGGCGCGCGAACCAATCCAGCGGCTCTCCCCCGAACAGTTCAACAAAAACCTCCGAAGCATCACGACCCGGCACTGCAAATAAATTGCCGCGTCCTGGCGTTACTGAGCGTCAACACAACCACAGTCTAAAAACTGAGATCGCCCCCTTTCCACAAACGGAGTTCTTTCCTCAAAACCATCTTTGCGCTGGTGCCACCACCCATGCCGGTTGTGCGCCAGAGCGAGCGCGGAGCGGGAGCCGCGTAGCGCGGCCCGTAGGGCCGTCTGGCGTTGCCTATGACCGTGACAGGCAGAACCCGGACACAGTTTCTCAAGAGCGATTTGGTTGTTGGCCTATCCACCCGTGCGGCCCGCTTGGGCCGCCACTCTAAAACGCAAATCGCGGAGCGATTTACTGCGGTAGGCTGCCTTCCTTGGCGCTCATCGCGTTTTTGAGCCGTGATAGCGCCTGTTCCAGGCTACTTTTGGGATCAGCGGTAGATTTAGAAAGATATGAAAAATCTTGATTCAGGGTTCCAGGAGGGTTTTCCGACTCAGAAGATAAACCAAGGGAAACGGCGCCAACCGCCTGCCCTCCCCGGCCCCGCTCCAAGCCTTGAGCGCACGGCAACGGGTCGCGGAACACATAAGCATTACTGGTGCGCACCAGGCGCGAGCGCAGCGCCATCTTGCCGAACAGGTCCAGCTCCTTGAACTGCACCCGGATCAGCCGGTTCACCCAGGTCAGCACCTCCGCTGCCTCCAGCGCCTTGATCGCCTCATAAACCGTGTCCCGACAGCACTGCGCCCGCTTGGCGATGGTCTCGTAACTCGGGAAGCACCGTCCGTCCCGGCTGTTGTGGAAGCCCCAGAGCAACGCCTCCAGCACCTCCAGCGTCGCCCGCGTCAGCGGTCCCCGGTGCTGGCCGGGCTGGCGGCGCCGCGCCGACCAGGCCCGCGCATAAACCATGATCCGCGCCTTGGCGTTGCCATCCAGCGGCAGACACCGCCCCTGGCCAAAAACCTTCTCCCGCCGCCGGCTGAAACGCTCGGGTAATACGGCTATCGCACTCATCAAAATCTCCGTCAGGTTGCCAAGCAACCCGCCAGATGCGGCCGGAAATCGGCACAAGCCCGCCCGCGGCAAGAATTCACTTGCAAAAGACGGAAAGGTGAGGGAAAACGAGTTTACCAGACGTCGAATTCCCCGGCCTTTGCCGGTATGCACGGCCCGCCCCCTCGGCGGGTTTTGCTATTTCTGGGCTAAAATCTCCAGGCCAGAAGGTTGATCCTCCACAAAAGCGACCACCGCCCCCATGGCCTCAAAGTACGGCCCGCGCGAATCGCGCGCCGCTCCCCAAGTACGGCGCATTCCGTAGCAGGAATACGCGAATGTCCAGAGATTTCGGATTTATTGCAGACTGCGGCCGCGCATGAGGCTGCCGCAGGTTTATGCGGCAGCCTCGCCCAGAGCGGAAACCTCACGCAACTGTAGGTATGCATCGAGAGCCGCCACCAAAATTTGCTGATTGCTCTGGCGCTGCCTGACACCGTGAATCTTCATTCGTTCGTAGCGCTCAGG
>JARLFX010000091.1 GCA_031296355.1 Acidobacteriaceae bacterium | reverse complement strand
GGTTTGGAGGTGGGATTTTTTGGCAGAGGTTCGCGTACAAGAAGGCGAGCCGCTCGAGAACGCGCTACGCCGGTTTAAGCGGAAGGTACAGCAGGAAGACATCATCAAGGAAGTCAAGCGTCATTCCTACTATCTGAAGCCTGGTGAAAAGAAACGCGTTAAAGCGGCTTTGGCCCGCAAGCGGAATCGTAAGAAGGCTCGTAAAGAGCAGGACTAACTCTCTAACAAATTCGTGACATGTGCCGTCCCGGCGGCTCCCGCTCAAAAAAACTTGCGGGAGCAGCCGGACAAACCAGGCAAGATCGGGACGGTCAGTCGCGGAGGTTTTGTTTGTATTCCTTCGCATTGGTTAATGCGCTGTAACTCTCTTTCCTATCCAGATCGTTGGTAGACCCAGATTGCTGGGTAATCATGGTTATCGCCGCCCCTTTTGATGCGGCCCGGGCCCTAGTTGTGCATCACGAACGGAATCAGGGAACCGGGCAAATCCATTCCTCATGGCCGAACTCGGTGATAGTCCCTGCTTCGGGGAAGCCGGTCATGGAATTCACCGATCGAATATTGAAATGTATCGACTGCGGAGCCGATTTTGTCTTCACGGCTGGCGAGCAGGTCTTCTTCCACGACAAGCAATTTACGAATGACCCCAAGCGCTGCAAGCAGTGCAAGGCAAAGCGCGCGCGTGGCAGTCATAAGGTCCGTCCTGAAACCCGAACTACCTGTTCGGAGTGTGGGGCGGAAACTACGGTTC
Source organism: Acidobacteriaceae bacterium (assembly GCA_031296355.1). Next base: position 750 of record JARLFX010000091.1, on the reverse strand, counting down.
CCTTCAAGCCCACCCAGGGCAGACCGGTGCTGTGCCGTACCTGCTTCCAAAAGCAGGGCCAGGCTGTTCTGGCAGAGAAAGCCGCAGTCTAGTCAAGCGCCTGGCTGAAGAGCAGATCGCCCTTGAATCCCGAAGGGAATCCGGCATTCCGCACCAGTGTGGCCAGTTGTGCCCAGTGGCGTTGGCTGTGGAAGAGCGCATGGGCCGCCACCTTGCGCCGTGACATCGTTCGCTCCTCCACCGGTATCCCCGGAATATCTAGAACGTAGGGCCGATCCCAGATTTCATCCGCCGCCGCCAACAGCCCGCGAAAGATCTCCGTCGCCTTGGTATGTAGTTCGTACAGTGCATCCAGCGGTCCTGCTGGCATCGCTTCCTTGTCCGTCACCGGCAGCCCGGCCAGCCTCTGATTCCAGCGCAGCTCCACGCCCCATATGTGGCGCACAAACTCCTGCACATTCGCCGTCCCGCCAATGCCGCAGGGCAGCTCCAGCAGATGCGGATTGCCTTCAAGATGCGTCTTCCAGAAGTCGGACGACTCCTGATTCCAGACCAGCAGTTCTTCCATCGATACTCCAACACTCATGGCCTCTCCTCCTGTCCTGAGTTTTTTGTATCAGACAATCTACCGGCCCAGTCCAGAATCCACCGCAGGCCCGAGGCCGTATCGACATATAGGTTTCGCGTAAATGCTTGATAAAAAAGAGGGGGTCATCCTGAGCGAAAGGGGCCCCAAGCGTTTTCCGGGGT
>JARLFX010000090.1 GCA_031296355.1 Acidobacteriaceae bacterium | reverse complement strand
CGCAGCCCGGAACGCCCGTCGTTAAATGGATCCTTGCCGCTTGAAATGCAATCGACAAAATAGGATAGTTCCCCTCGCAGCGCCTCGCCCTGCTCCACCTGAGGCGCCCACATATCGCCAGACCGGTAGTTCACCAGAAGATCGTATACGCCTTCCTGGTTGGTAATGTTTACGCCTCTGTCGTAGACCCGCAGTTTCTCGTCGGCAACAAGATCGTTCCACACCACCATCTTCTTCTCTCCGCCAATCAGCGTATACCTGAGCTTCACCGGCGAAAGCCAGTTGACGTTGATGTGCGCAATGATCTTCTCGGGAAAGTAGAGTGTCATGAAAGCAATATCCTCATGACCATTCAGATGATTCTGCCCGCTCGCCACAATGGCCTCAGGAGTCGCCTTGATCAGATAATCCATGATGGAAAGATCGTGCGGCGCAAGATCCCACAGAACATTGACGTCGTGCTGAAAAAGGCCCAAATTGACGCGTGTCGAATCGTAGTAATAAAGCTTGCCCAGCGCTTCTTCGTCCAGCAGTTGCTTGATCTTTTTCACCGCGCCCGTAAACAGGAAGGTGTGATCCACCATGAGCCTCAGATTTTTCTTCTCTGCCAGCTCAATCAGTTCCTCTCCCTGCGCGGCGTTGCTCGTCAGCGGTTTCTCCACAAAAACGTGCTTGCTATTTTCCAGCGCCGCCTTTGCAAGTTCGAAGTGCGTCCAAACAGGAGAAACAATCGCAACGGCGTCGATCTCCGTCGACAAAATCGCATCCATCGGATCTGCCGTAACCTGGATGCCCGGATACGCTTTCCGGGCGCGCGCCTGAGCCGCCGGGCTCAGATCCGCAATCGTCAACACCTTTGACCCATCTAATGCCGAGAGATTCCTGACAATGTTTGGCCCCCAGTATCCGTAGCCAATCACTCCGAATTTCATTACCCTACCGCCGTTCCACCTGTGTGCCGGTAACTTAAAAAAATAAGACTGTGCTTCCCGCTCTGCGCCCGGCGGATGCAGGTTCAACCGTGGCCAAACGCTAGGCAGAACCGCACAATTCAATACGCGCCTGAACCTCTGATCACTGCCAGCGGCGTTAGCAAAAGAATCTTCAGGTCAAGCCAGGGAGACCAGGACATCGCGTACCGCAGATCCATTCGAACCATCTCGTCGAATCGTACGCGGCTCCGGCCGGCAATCTGCCAAACCCCAGTAATTCCGGGCTTGGCTTCCAACACCCGGCGCCTGTGCCATGTCTGATAGGCCGCCAGCTCATAGGGAATCGCAGGGCGCGGTCCAACCAGCGACATATCCCCCTTGAGAACGTTGAGTAACTGCGGCAACTCATCCAGGCTGGTTCTCCGCAGAAACTTGCCCACCTTCGTAATTCGCTTATCGTCTTTGAGCTTGTAGAGAGCCTTCCCCGTTCCGGCAGGAGACTCCTGTTTCACTTCGTTCGAAATCAGTTCAGTCACAAACTTCTGATGAACACCATGGTCGTTGTTGACATACATCGAGCGAAATTTGAGGAACGTAAAACACTGCCCATACTGGCCAATCCGCTTTTGCCTGAAAAGCACGGGCCCCCTGGACGTCAACTTGATTGCTATGGCGATTGCGATAAAGAGCGGCAAGCAAATAATCAATGCCAGTGCGCTTCCTGCAACGTCAAAGGCCCGCTTAACCACAAGCAGGGTCCGTTTTTTGTTTCTGGAGTTGATCAAATCGGGATAGAGCGCGGAATTGCTCGGTCGCCCGGAGTTGCAATGGTCCCAGTCGTCTGGGAAAAAATGAAATGAAATGCTGACCTGATGGGATTGTTGAAAAACCAACTCCTCCCGCAGCATCGATTTCACCCGGTTCAGGATCGTTCTCAAAACTGAATTCTTGTCGTTGGCCGCGATCCCCGTAAACATCACGCCAACGGTCTTCCCGTCCTTGTACCAGCCAACAATATCCGTCTCTCTGCTTGACGCCAGCAACGCGGACGCCATCGAAGAAAGCGAAGCGCCGGTCAACTCCGAGTCCTGTTGGTTGCCAGTCTCCAACAACATGAGCAGAAAAGGCTCCTTGGAGCGCTCCGTTCTCTTTCGTTCGACGGCGATCATGCGCCTGAAGGCCCGTTCGCTCAGTACGTCGCGTTCCTCGTCCGCTATCGAATCGAACGGAGAACTCGTCTGGCTTGTGGTGCTAGTCGCGCGAAGCGGAATCAAGGCAGGCTCCTCAAGATACGCAATCCGTACTCATTACCAAATATGCACACTGACGGGACATATATATACTCGCTAGTCTGGCAGAGTGTTTCAATCCACCGTTCGGGCCAGTTTCTATGGCGCGTCGGTAACTAAAGTTGTATTACTGAATCGGCGCCGTTTGCTTGCAACCGAGTGAAAAT
>JARLFX010000089.1 GCA_031296355.1 Acidobacteriaceae bacterium | reverse complement strand
CCAATCTCGGTCAGGGCCTCCTTTACGGCGTCAAACATGTTGGGTCTTACAATTGCTTCGATCTTTGTCATCATTAACCTCGCTTGTGGGCCATCAATGTGGGTGGGCGCCGGGGAGATGCTCCTCCCCGGCTACATTACATGATGCGAGCAGTTAGCGTCCTACCGTCTCTGCAGGCGCACCGGCCGGGGCACCGAGCGATGAGATCACGTATTCCGGGTAAGCGGCAATACCGTGCTCGTGCAGGTCCAGACCGTAGAGCTCGCCTTCCTTGCTGACGCGCAGGGTACCGGTGAGATTCACCAGCCACATGAGCAGAAGAGAGACGGAGAAGGTAGCAAGCGTGATGATCGCGCTGCCGATGAACTGAGCCTTCAGCAGGGTGAAGCCACCGTGGTAGAAGACGCCAGCGAGAGGAGCTGTGTTGTCAGCAGCCAGAGGACCAGTGGCGCCATACTTGCCGCAGGCGAAGAAGCCGAGCGACAGCGTGCCCCAGATACCGCAGATGCCATGGACCGGAACTGCGCCGATGGGATCGTCGATACGGAGGTACTCAAGGAGCTCAACGCCAAGGTAGACGACCACGCCGGCGACAGCGCCGAGGAGGATGGCGCCAGTGGGGCTGACCCAGTAGCAGGGGCAGGTGATGGCAACCAGGCCGGCCAGGAAGCCGTTGACTGTGAAACTGACGTCCCACTTTTTGGAGGGGATGTAAGCCGCAATCATGGCCGTGAGTCCAGCAGCGCAGGCTGCGAGGGTGGTATTGGCAGCAACGCGGCCAATGCCGATGAAGTCCATCGCGGAGAGTGTGGAACCGGGGTTGAATCCGTACCAGCCAAACCAGAGGAGCAGGCCGCCGGAAGCTGCGATGGTGAGATCGTGGGGCAGCATGGGTCCGCCGCCATCACGTTTGAAGGTACGGCCGAGGCGTGGTCCGAGGACGATGGAACCAGCCAGGGCGACGAAGCCGCCGATGGTGTGCACCACGGTGGAACCGGCGAAATCATGGAAGCCGGTGCCGAGGGTGGGGAGGAAGCCTCCGGGTGCGCCCATGAGAGCGAGGAAGCCATCCGGACCCCATGCCCAGTGACCGATGATGGGATAGATGAAGCCGGAGACGCCGACGGAGTAGAGCAGGTCGCCGACGAAGCCGGTGCGGCCGATCATGGCGCCGGAGGTGATGGTGGAGCAGGTATCGGCGAAGGCAAACTGGAAGATCCAGAAGGCGAGGAAGGCGACGCCCGAGGTCTCGTAGGTATCCGGAGCACCCTGGAGGAAGAACCAGTGATAGCCGATGAAGCCGTTACCGTGGGAGAACATGAAGGCGAACCCGATGGCGTAGAAGAGAATGCCGCAAAGGCAGGTATCAACTATACATTCCATCAGCACGTTGACGGTTTCGCGGGAGCGACAGAAGCCTGCCTCCAGCATGGTGAAGCCGACCTGCATGCCGAAGACGAGGAAGGCTGCAACCAGCGTCCAGGCGGTATTGATGGGGTTGACGTACGCGGGGTTAGCCGGGGTGGCGTCAGCGGCGAGCACATTGGCGAAGAAGACATGCTTGGCGAAGACGATGACGGCGAGAACGCCGGCAATGCCAACAGCCTTACCAGCGGCAAGCAGGTAGCCATAACGGCGCCACTGCGGCTGCTGCAGGCGATGGCCTAGCCGTGTGATCTTTTGCGACAATGACAATTTTGGTCCTGAAGGAAATGCGGGAGTCATTCGGGTAAGCTCCTTGGTTTTTTGAATTGTTGTTGAAGCCGCTACTGGCGCTGGGCCATGGTTACGTTTCAAACAGCCAAAGCCAACTACAAGGCCTCTGGCCGAATGAATAAACTTTGCGTGGTAGGTGTACCCTACATCGTCCACCCACCTGATTGAACCGATAGAGCCAACTTTTATGGGCGATATAAGAAAATATGCGGATTAGAGTTCGCAGAGCACAAATTTGCCAGAATTCAGACATAAAGATGGCATAAAGACACCTTCCATACCGATGTGCTAATATTGCTTATCACATTGAAAACCTTCAACTTACAACCAAAACATAGCGGCGGAACTGCGTGCTGGGGAAGCCGGGCAATCAGTTTTCTTGATATCAGCCATTAGTTGCGTTGATTCGCGAAAGAACGGCCTTCCCACCGTGTATACAAAGTGCAAGCCACGAATTTGCAGTCGGAAGTTTACCCAATATTCATGGAGGGGAAACTTCCGCGCAGTATCGGCCGAACAGGCCGTATCCCGCCAGTGATAAGAACCATTACTTTGAAAGGACCTGAATAATGCCAGCTTTCCAAAAGGCACAGAAGTACCTAGCCGTAGCAACTTTCGCTCTCTGTACAACCTTCCATGCAGCGACCCTGCATGCCGCCACCACCGCAGCGACCACCATCTCCAGCAGCGCCGACACGGCAGTAGCAGCCCCGGCGCAGGATGCAGCGACTCCGCCGGCAACACCGGCACCAGCCCCGGCACCGGCCGCAGCGCCGACCTGGAGCGTTGGCCCGATCGACTTCAGCGGTTTGGTCGATGGGTACTACAGCTTCAATGCCAACCACCCGAATCCGGCAACCAACCAGCTGCGTAACTTTGATTTTGACGCCAACTCTTTCAGCCTGAACATGGTGAAGTTGTCGATGGCGCACTCGCCTGATCCGATCGGATTCCAGGTTGACCTGGGCTTCGGCAAGGCGTTCTCCGAATTCGGCACTGGCGTGACGAGCTGCATCAGCGGCACCGCCTGCGATTCTGGCAACAATCTGCATCTTGAGCAGGCATACGTTGCATGGAAGCCGACCAAGGGCAAGGGCTTCGAGGCTGACTTCGGTGAATTCGTGACCTCGGCAGGCGCCGAAGTGATCGAAACGATGAACAACCCGAACTACTCGCGTTCGCTGATGTTCGTCTACATGCTTCCCTACTACCACATGGGTCTGCGCACCTCGATGCCGGTGACGAAGGCTGATACGGTCGGCGTTCAGATCGTGAACGGCTGGAACAATGTGACCGACAACAACGCAGGCAAGACCATCGGCCTGACCAACGTGTACACCAAGGCAAAGTACGCGTGGTACCTGAACTACTACGTTGGACCGGAAAACAGCGGCACCGATAAGGGCTACCGCAACCTGATCGACACCACCCTGACGCTGACTCCAAATGCCAAGTGGAGCGGCTACATCAACTACGACTACCTGCAGAACCGGAACGTCGTCTACGGCCCCCATTGCGCCATAGCCTGCCCCAGTGTGTGGTACACCACGACCCTGTCGCATCAGCAGGGTATCGCACTCGAGGCCCGTTACCAGGCAACCGGTACGGTCGCTTTCTCTGGCCGCTATGAATATATTGCAGACGAATCCGGAAGCATCACAGGCACGCCGAAGGCCAGCCTGGATGAGTTCACGATCACGGGTGAGTACAAGATGGCAGCCGGCTTGCTGGCACGCCTTGAGTACCGCCGCGATGCAACCGACAACAACTTCTTCCAGAAGGGTCTGAGCCGTACAGTCAAGGCGCAGTCGACGCTGGAGTTCGGTGTGGTCGCCTTCTTCGGACCGAAGCGGTAAATCACTTCCCTGCTTGCAGGGGAAACAAAAGAGGCGAGCCTTCGGGCTCGCCTCTTTGCATTGAATACCGATGGAATCAGCGGCTGGTCTTCGCGATGTCTGGGCCGAGGAGATCCTGGTCGCTGGGAGCGCGCTCGACAGGTGGCGGTGGCGTCTCTTTCGCCCGCAGCTTGAGATGATCGCGCCGGAGACCCTCCTGCAGGATGGCGAAGGCCTGCTCCGGTGTATCCGCAAACTGGAAGAGTTCGCGATCTTTGGGTGCGATAGCGCCTTTATCGACCAGGGTATCGAGGTTCAACACAGAGTTCCAGTAATTGCTGCCGTAGATGACGACGGTGATCTTGTTCGCAACCTTCTTGGTCTGCGTGAGGGTGAGGAGCTCGAACATTTCGTCGAGCGTGCCGAAGCCGCCGGGAAAGACCACCAGGGCCTTGGCAAGGTAGGCGAACCAGAACTTGCGCATGAAGAAGTAGTGGAACTGGAAGTTGAGGTCGGGCGTGATGTAGCGGTTGGGCTCCTGCTCGAATGGAAGCGCAATGTTGAGGCCGATGGTCTTGCAACCGGCTTCGAAGGCGCCGCGGTTGGCGGCTTCCATGATGCCGGGACCGCCGCCGCTGGTGACGACGAAGCGATGGCGGGGCCCTTCCAACGTAGCTGCCCAGGTGGAAAGCATGCCGGCGAGCTTGCGGGCGTCTTCGTAGTAGCGCGCCATCTCCACGGCTGCTTCGGCGCGATGCATCTTGAGTTCGCTGGCGATTTCACCGGGGGCAGCGGGCTGCTCGTGGTCAGGCGCGGCTGCGGATGCGCCGGTGTTCTCCAGTAACTGCAGCTCAGCCTTGGCGACATTGAGGGCGCGGAAGCGCGCAGAGCCGAAGAAGACGACGGTGTCTTCAATGCGTTCGCGGCGGAAGCGGGCGAGCGGCTCAGTATATTCGGCGAGGATGCGGACGATGCGGCCGTCGTGCGAGTTGAGGAAGTCGTCGTTCTCGTAGGCGAGCGGGGCGATGGGGAGATGTTCGGGCGGGGTGTTCGGCGGGCGTTCCGGCAAAGACTTATCCTCGATAGTCACGGTAGTGAATAGCTTCAGAGATGCCAATCCAGATGTCCAGCAGGCCGATGCCGGTGAGCACGCCGCGAACGGCTCCGTTGCGCAGCCAGACGCCGATCTGGGGATGGTTGAGCACGATGGGATTGGTCTCCCACACGCGGCGCCACCAGGGCAGGACAGCGACCATTGCGCCCAGGTAGAGACAAAAGATAACCAGGATAACGAGCGAGAGGCGTTGCAGCCAGACCGGGGCGACGCGAACAGATGCAGGTTCAGGTTCCGCTTCGCGCAGGGTGGTGGCGGGGGGAAGAGCTTCTGGCGCGGTATGCCGATGGGGCTGAAATGGCATCGTGGTCTAGGGAAAGTATCTCATGGGTGCTACGCGCACGGCGAAGAACGCGCTTTGCGCGCCGAGAGACGAGAGGCAGATCCCTCCGCTACGCTACGGGATGACAAACAATCACGGTAGGGTCACTAACAGAGGTGGGAAGACAGATTAAACAAAACACCCCGCATCTTGATGGATGCGGGGTGTTTGAGAAAATACTGAGATCCTTCGCTGCGCTCAGGATGACAAGCAAATGCCTATGCGTCGACGGGCTGGTTCTTCTTGGGGCGGCGGTTGGCCTGCAGAACGCGCTTGCGCATGCGCAGGGACTTCGGCGTGACCTCTACCAGTTCATCGTCTGCAATGAACTCAATGGATTGCTCCAGTGTGAGCAGCTTGTAGGGGACGAGGCGGAGGGCTTCGTCTGCACTGGAGGCACGCATGTTGGTGAGCTTCTTTTCGCGGACGGCGTTGACGTCGAGATCGTTGTCGCGAGAGTGCTCGCCCACGATCATGCCTTCGTAGACCTCGGTGCCGTCGCCGACGAAGAGGACGCCGCGCTCCTGGGTGCTGTTGAGAGCGTAGGTGGTGGTGACGCCGTTGCGATCGGAGATGAGAGCGCCGGAGGGACGCTGCGGAATTTCGCCCTGGTAGGGGATGTATTCAGCGGCGATGGAGTTCATCACGATGGTGCCGCGGGTCTCCGTCAGCATTTCGTTGCGCAGGCCGATGAGGCCGCGGCTGGGAACTTTGAACTCCATACGGACGCGGCCTGAGCCGTGGTTGTGCATCTTGACCATCTCGCCCTTTCTGGGTCCGAGGCGTTCGATGACCGTGCCGACAAAGGCTTCCGGGATGTCGATGGTGAGCATTTCGCTGGGCTCCATCAGCTGCCCGTCGATGCGCTTGGTGACGATCTCGGGACGCGAGACGAGGAGCTCGAAGCCTTCACGGCGCATCATTTCAATGAGCACGGAGAGCTGGAGTTCGCCGCGGCCAAGCACCTTGAAGGTGTCTGGCGAGCCGGTGTCTTCCACGCGAATGGAGACGTTGGTGAGCAGCTCCTTCTCCAGGCGGTCCTTGATATTGCGCGAGGTAACGAACTGGCCTTCGCGTCCGGCGAAGGGCGAGTTGTTCACCGAAAACTGGATGGCGATGGTGGGCTCGTCAATGTGGATGAGCGGCAGCGGCTGGGGGTTCTCCAGGTCGCAGATGGTCTCGCCGATGGTGATGCCGGGGATGCCGGCGATGGCGACGATATCGCCGAGCTCAGTCTCCGTAGTATCGGTGCGCTTGAGGCCGTTGAAGGTGAAGAGCTTGGTGATCTTCACCGCCTGCAGGCTGCCGTCAGTCTTGGAGACGTTGACCTCCTGGCCGGCCTTGAGCTTGCCGTTGAAGACGCGGGCGATGGCGAGGCGGCCGAGATAGTCAGAGTAGTCAAGGTTGGTGACGAGGATCTGCAGTGGGCCGTCAATATCGCCGGTAGCGGGCGCAATGGTCTTCTCAATCACATTGAAGAGCGGCTGCAGGTTGGTTCCGGGCACGGCAGGATCGAGTGTGGCAGTACCGGCTTTGCCGTTGGTGTAGATGACGGGAAAGTCGAGAATGCTTTCGTCAGCATCGAGATCGATGAAGAGGTCATAGACCTCGTTCAGGACTTCCTGGGGACGCGCGTCAGGGCGGTCAATCTTGTTGATGACGAGGATGGGCGTGAGCTTGGCTTCGAGGGCCTTGGAGAGCACGTAGCGGGTCTGCGGCAGGGGGCCTTCGCTGGCATCGACCAGGAGGACAACACCGTCGACCATCTTGAGGGCGCGCTCGACTTCACCGCCGAAATCGGCGTGACCGGGGGTGTCCACGATGTTGATCTTGGAGTCGTGGAACTGGATGGCGGTGTTCTTGGCAAGAATGGTGATGCCGCGCTCGCGCTCGAGGTCGTTGGAGTCCATCACGCGCTCGGCAACCGCCTCATTGGCGCGGAAGGTACCGCTCTGACGGAGCATGGCGTCGACCAGCGTGGTCTTGCCGTGATCGACGTGGGCGATGATGGCGATGTTGCGAATGGCCTGGGCGGTCGGAGAATTGCTCAATGCGTTCAGTTCCTGTTCTCTTGGGTTTTGGTGCTGCGCACACGGCGAGTAGGTTCGCGTGGGCCGCAGAATTGCGCAGATGTGCTTACACACGTGCGGCTCTTTAACTAGTTTAGCAGGTAGCGGTGAAAACACCGATTAATCGCACGTGAAAGCAATGGAAGCAAGCACTTACTGCAAGGAGGCGGGTATGACGGGAGGAGGAATGAGCTTTGCCGCTCGGAGCAGGAGCAGGTCCTCCTGGACTGCGCGCCACTCTACCGGATCCTTCATGACGGCGTTGTTTGCGGAGGGATTGGCATAGAAAGCCAGCACCTGGTCATGTACCGCAATGGGAATGCCGGGATCAGTGGGCTCAGTTACCTGCTCCAACAGCTTGGCGTAAGCGTAGTCTGCCAGGCGGTACTCCCCTGCTGCCGTCGGCTTGCCGGTGTCGAGGTCCATGTCAGGAAGCGGAGGGCCGTAGCGGACGGCTGAGGCCTGCTGCAACTCCATCAGATGCGCCTGATAGCAATCCACTGTGAGATTGACGCTCTTGAGATAGATATTCTCCTCCTGCGGGCTGGGCAGGCTGAGGCGGAGGGCGCGGAAGGGACCGATCTTAGGCACAATCATGACGAGCAGGGCGAGCAGGCGCGAGCCGATGCCGGGCTCTTTGTATTCCTTGCCAAACTCTTTGCGATACTCAGAACGCTTGATGCGGTAGATGAATTTTTTGCGGTCGAAGCTGGGATCTTCTGCCTTGAGCTGCTTACCGTACGCAACCAGCGCGACCTTGGTCATGTGCGGGATGAGATGGCTGACGGAACGGCGGTAGCTGCCAATGGCCAGCTCTTCGTGGGTCATCACGTCATCCATCTTGATGCCGTAGGTCTCAAGAAACGCACGGTGCAGCAGCGGGCGGGCAACCTGGAAGCCAATGAAATCGCGGTAGGCATCGGACGCGAAGCGGTTGTGCGCAACCTGCACCACATCAAAACCAAACTCGGTGCGAAGATGCGCGACGGGATCTTCTTCATAGGTAACGATGTTGCCGTAGCGCTTGCGCAGCTTAGGATATTCCGCCGACGTGGCTTCGTTGATGTAGGGGTGGCCGATGGTGTCTCCGCAGTAGTGTGCGAGGGCACCGAGGGCGAAGGCGTACTCCTCGATATCAGTCGAGTCTGCGATGAGCGCGGAGACGAAGTCGCCGGTGCGGACGTAGTGGAGCAGGTCAGAAAAATAGTGGCTGCCCCAGGGGTAGTAGCCAATGTCCTGGATGACGCTGCCGCCGTAGGCGTAGGCGTGGGCGCGGCGGATGTCATCGTCTGTCGCTTGCGGGAAACGCTGCTTCAGCAGGGGGACAATGTTGGATGCCCACATGAGATCCACCACTTCTTCGTGCGTAAGCACGGAGTAAGCGTGGGATTGCGGCATTGCGCCAGCGAGAAGCAGCAGCACAAGCAAAGTACGAAGGGCCCGGAATAATGGTGAAATGTGCATGGCTGAAGACGGCTGCTTACCGTTGGATGCTGAATTGAGCGGTTACGGCATGATCCAGGCGATGGTCTTTTCAGCAAGGCGGTCCAGAGCATCGACCGCAAGCTGCAGATGCTCCAGGCGGGTGTCTTCGATCTTGTTGTGGCTAATGCCCTGTAGCGACTGGACGAACATCATGACCGTGGGGATGCCGGCCCGGGAGACTTCAGCTGCATCGTGCAGCGGGCCGGAGGGCAGGCGGTGCACTTTACCGGCAGTTTCGAGGATGGCCTGCTCGCAGAAGTTGATTAGCTCAGGGTGGAACGGGACTGGCTCAATGCTCCAGATGCGCGACCACTCGACAGTGCAACCTTCTTCCTGGGCAAAGCGATGGCTGGCTTCCTGCGCTTCCTGATACATGGTGGCGAGCACACCGGCGTCGAGGTCGCGCTGATCGAGCGTGGCTTCGCAGCGGCCAACGACCGCGGTGACGATGCCGGGAAAGGTCTTAACGCTGCCCATGGTGCAGACCGCGTCTGGATGCCGCATGGCGATGGGGCGAATCTCAAGTGCGAGTTTAGCGGCAGCGGCGAGCGCGTCGCGACGGACGGCCATGGGCGTGGAGCCGGAGTGAGCCTCCTGGCCGTGGAAGGTGATGGCGTGGCGCTCGACTCCCTTGGTGCCGAGGACGACGCCGAGCGGCAGATCGAGGTGCTCCAGCACCGGGCCCTGCTCAATGTGCAGTTCAAGGTAGGCGGCTGCGTTCTTCTGCTCCTGCTGAGCATCGCCGATCTTATCAATGGCTACGCCACACCGCGCGATGGCATCTTCCAGCGTGATGCCATCCTTGTCAGTCCGCTTGCGGTCGGATTCGATGGAGTGGGTTCCGGCGAAGGCGGAGGAACCAAAGAGGCTGCGGCCAAAGCGCGCGCCTTCCTCGTCTGCCCAATCAACCAGACGGATGGTAATAGGCGGCTTGCCGTTGTAGCGCTGGGCAATGCGGCTGAGGACATCGAGCGCACTGAGTACGCCGAGTGCTCCATCGAGCCAGCCGCCGTTCGGGACGGAGTCGAGATGGCTGCCGAGGATAAGCGTCTTCTCGGATGCGCCGCGGAGCGTGACCCAGTTGTTGCCGGCGCCGTCGTAGTGGTGCTCAACGGGCAGGCCGGCGAGCTGCTGTGCGAACCATTCGCGCGCCTTCAGCCAGGTATCTGTCCAGGCGACGCGCTGTGCGCCATCTTCATTTGCCGTAAGGGTGCGCAGTTCCTGCAGCAGTTTGACCGCGCTGAGCGTTGGAAGAGCATTGGTAGCCATGAACTTTTATAGACCATTTGCCGGTGGGGCGGAAGAGCTATGCGGGGAAGGGCCACTCCCGGCGCAGGCGCGAACGGAGCAGGAAGACCACGGTTCCGGTGATGGCGAGAATAGCCGCATAGCCGAGTTCGACGGCTGATTTGGGGCGCTCAATGAGGATGAAGAGGAATCCGGCAAGCGCGAAGAGCGGCGGCAAGGGATAGAGCCAGATGCGGAAGGGGCGCGGGCGCTCTGGCTGGCGAATGCGCAGCATGATGACACCCACCTGCTGCAAAACGAATTGCAGAAGGATGCGGATGGCCACCAGCGCCGTGATGACGTGGGCCAGGGAGAAGAAGCAGAACAACGTGGCGAGGCCGCCGAGCGCGAGCAGCGCAATGTGGGGAAAGCCATGCTTCGGGTGCAGGCGGCCAAAGACGCGGAAGAAGTTGCCGTCGAGCGCGGCGACGTAAGGAACGCGGGAGAATCCGAGAAGCAGCGCGAAGACGGAAGCGAAGGCTGCGCAGACGATGAGCAGTGCGAGCAGGTGTGCAGCGGCGGCGCCGAGCGTGTGCTGCACCATGTAGGCGGCGACCGCGAGACGGCTATCCACAGAGGAGCCTGCGCCGGCGACGACCTGTTGCCAAGGCATGGCGCCGAGCACGCTGATATTCATGGCGAGATAGAGCACGGCGATCGCTGCGATGGAGAGCAGGACCGCGCGAGGAATGTTGCGGCCGGGGTTGCGCACTTCTCCGCCGAGAAAACAGACGTTGTAGTAGCCCCAGTAATCGTAGGTGGTAAGCAGCGTAGCCGCGCCCAGCGACATAAAGAATGCGGGGCTGAGATGAAACGCGCCCGGAGGCATGGTGAATGCCAGCGCAGGATGAAAATGGGTGAATCCGGCAAAAAGAATGATACCGAAGGCGAGCATCATCCCGCCCCAAAGCACCCAGGCAAAACGCGCGACGGCGCGAACGTTGCGATAGAGCAGAATGACGGCCAGGATACAGGCGCCGGCGGCAGCAAGCTGAGTTCCCTGCAGATGCGAGAGCAGGCCGCTGGATACGAGTGGGGTATGCAGGCGGGGAAAGAGAAACGCAGCATACTGGGCGAGGCCGATGCACCCTGAAGCGATGGAGAGCGGCGCGCTGCAGCAGAGTTGCCAGACATAGAGGAAGGAGGCGAGGCGTCCGCCGCGCTGCGGGCCATAGATCTCGCGGAGGAAGGCATACGAGCCGCCGGCCTGCGGCATCATGGCGCCAAGTTCGGCCCAGACCAGGCCATCGCAGAGCGCAATGGCGGCGCCGAGAATCCAGCCAAGAAATGCCTGGGGGCCGCCCATGGCGGCAACGACGAGGGGCAGGGTGACAAAGGGGCCGATGCCGACCATGTCAAGCATGTTGAGCGAAACAGCCGACCCGAGGCCCAACTGCCGGTGCAAAGTGGGCTGCTGCGGAGCTGAGGATGGCGTAGACATGGGTGAGGTGATTATATTGAGTGCGACGGCTTCGGCGCGGCCAGCCGAAAATTGAATTGCGGAGGCAACACCATGAAATTACGCATCAAGGGAGACGCATTGCGGCTACGGCTTTCCAGAACCGAAGTGACCCGGCTCGTTAAAGTGGGCTCGGTGGCAGAGGTGATTCACTTTGCGCCGGGCAGCTCACTGGAGTATTCGGTGGCCACGGGGCGGGAGCTTGGGGTGACGTATGCAGAAAACCACATTGCGATCACGCTTTCAGCCGAGGAGGTGAAGGCGTGGGCGCAGAGTGATGAGGACGGTATCTACGGTGAAGCCGGCGGCGCGCTGACCGTGACGGTGGAGAAGGACTTCGCCTGTCTGGATCGCAATGACGCGGAGAATGCGGATACATTTCCAAATCCGAAGAGCACATGCTGAAACAGTAAATTCGCCGACCATGGCGAGCGACAGGATACAATTTAAAGAACCGCGGAGGGATGTGTGAGCGGTTGAAACAGGCGGTCTTGAAAACCGCTTTACCTGCAAAGGTAACGGGGGTTCGAATCCCTCTCCCTCCGCCATTTAGGCTTCATTAAAGATGATTTACATCCTCTTCGGCCCCCTGAGGCAGCTGAGGTCTTCCAGCTTCCTGACAAGCTGAGAGATGCGGGCTCGACTATATTCAATATTCAAATAATCTAAATATTGAATGACGCGGGTCTACTGAAAATCACTATGAGAACTGCCGCTCCCAGCCGTCGGATAGGCCTTTCCAGGGTAGCTTCCGGATTGCCGTAAAATCCAGCAACAACACCCAAAAAGAGCAATCCCGGGTGTGCATCCGGACCGGCATGCAGCGGTGACGGAGAAACATGCGCAAATCACAGTAATGCAAGACCCGGGGATAAACGCAGGCTTGTGATTCGCATCACAAGGAATTGGAGCCAGCGACAACATAAGTTTCACAATTCACGGGGTTTTCCATATTGACTTTTGCGGCGCATCCTGCGAATCTTCAAAAACCACCGGCCCCATCAGTACAAATCATCTTCCCCCCAGCGACAACTTAACGGTTCCTTGCGTCGGGGAGGTTCTGGAGAGATTCACGTGACTACTTCCCCCGCGTGCCTGTCTGCCGTTTCGCGCCTTATCCCATCCAACCGCACCGCAAGCCGCAGCCGAGCAGGCCTCGCGCTGGCGGCGCTCGTCGTTCTGCTTCTGTGGAGCCCGGGCGCTATGGCCACCCCTTCCAACACCACTACAACGCTGGCGGTCACTGCGGCGGGTAATCCGGTGACAACGGTCAGCGCCGGCACGGTGGTGAAGCTCACCGCGACGGTCTCGAACCTCAGCACGAAGGTGGGCCTGGTTAAGTTTTGCAACGCCACCGCCACCTACTGCACGGATGTGAACCTGGTTGGCACGGCGCAGGTCACCAGCGCGGGCACGGCTGTCTTCACCTTCATCCCGGGCAATGGCAATCATAGCTACAAGGCGATCTACGTCGGCACCAATACGGCTCCAACCAGCGCCTCGGGCACCTCATCTCTCACCGTAACCCCGCAGATACTTCCGCCCTATGCCACCACCACAGCCATTGCCTCCAGTGGGAATACCGGCAACTACACACTCACCGGTACCGTCATCGGAACCGCCAGCACTACCATTCCGCTCACCGGCAGCGTTACTTTTCCTGACACCACCAATGGCAACGTATCGCTCGGTTCTGCCACGCTCGGCGCCAGCAAGCCCGGGTTCAACTTCACCGTCAACGATTACCTTGAGGCCTGTGGACTGAACACCGGCCTCGTCGTAGCAGACTTTAACGGGGACGGCATCCCAGACGTCGCCTCGAGCTGCGCCGGCGGCCCTAGCAGTTCTACCGTGCAGGTGTATCTCGGCACGGGCGGCGGCAACATGGGGACTCCCGTCGGATATACCGTAGACGGGCCAAACACCGGCGGCTACACAAACCTCGCGGTTGCCGATTTCAATGGCGATGGAATCCCGGACATCGTCGACATTGACGGCGGATACAACGAGGTGAGTGTGCTGCTGGGCAATGGCAACGGAACCTTCGCCACGCAGAAGAAGACCAGCGTCGGTTCGCAACCCTTGGCCGTCGCAGTCGGAGACTTCAACGGCGATGGTATCCCCGATCTCGCCGTCACCAGCAATAACGACTCGAAGCTTTACATTCTCATCGGGAAGGGCGACGGCACCTTCACGGTACAGGCAACGAGCTATCCGACCGGCTCTAATCCGACCGGAATCGTCGCGGGCGACTTCAATAACGACGGCAAACTCGATCTGGCGGTGAGCAACAACGGCACCAACACGATTCAGATATTCCTCGGAAACGGCGATGGCACATTCACGCAGACCGCAACTCCGTTGATCACCGGCAACCAGCCCGCCACCGTAATCGCAGCCGACTTCAACCGCGACGGTAAGCTTGACCTTGCTACCGGCAACTTCGCTGACAACACCGTGGCAATCTTTCTCGGCAATGGCGACGGCACCTTCACGGCATCGACCATACCGACCATGCCGGACGGCGTCACCCCGATCTTCGACCGCAATAGCTCGCTGTCTGCCGCAGATTTCAATGGAGACGGAATACCTGATCTGGCAGTTGTTAATTACAGCTATGTAAATTCAGCACAGAACAGCTCGGCAATCCTCTACGGCAACGGCGACGGCACGTTTACCTTTGCCGGGTTTGCAACCATCAATAACAACTCCCAGGGGTGGCCGGGCCAGCAGGACAATCCTGATCTCGTCGTCGCAGCCGATATGAACGGCGATGGCATCCCTGACGTCGTCATGGTTGACAGCAACTACAACGTCGCCCTGACCATCGACACCATCACAGGCTTCACGGAGACTGCGACGGCCACACTCAACAACGTCGCGCCCCAGGGTCTGGGAACGCACAACGTAGAGGCCAGCTATCCGGGGGATACCAACTACACATCGAGCATGTCTCCCACCACGGCGCTGAACGGTAGTGCTACTACCAAGGGCACCACTACGCTCACCGGCCCGACGGTCCAACCCGTGCAGATTCCGTTTGGCACAACCGGGAGCATTCCCATCACCGTGAGCACGACAGGCAGCAATGCGCCTACGGGGACGGTGACCTTCACCATCGGGTCACCATGCACGAGCGGGTGTACCGGAGGAGCCACGATCATCTCAGGTGTCGCGATGCTGCCAACGCCCAGCAATCTGCCGTCGTCGTTCTATACGATGACCGTCAACTACGCGGGCGATACAAACAACAATGCGGCGTCTCCGATCACGGTGCAGTTCCAGCCTGTGCAGGTGACGCCGACGGTGACGTACCCGGCGCAGACGGCGATCAGCTATGGGACAGCACTGACGAATACTCTGAACGCGACCACGGCCTACAACTCGACGAACCTGACCAGCGGCGGCACGACAACATACACAGCAGCGCAGGGCAGCGGCTCACCGGTTGCGGTGACGACGGCCACGGTTCTAGGCACCGGGACCTACACGCTGACGGCGACATGGACGCCGAACAGCGGCAACTCGGCGACTTATAAATCAGCCACCGGAACAACGACACTGGTGGTCAATAAGTCGCCGCTCGTAGTGACGGCCAACACTATCTCCATCACCTACGGGCAGGCGCTCCCTGCCTACACCGCGACCATCACCGGGTTCGTGAACGGTGATACCGCGGCAACAGCAGTCACTGGCAGCGCGGCGCTGAGCACAACTCCGACGACACCAGGCGCGGTCAACACCTATCCCATCACACCCGCCATCGGTTCACTGGCGGCGACCAACTATACTTTCTCCACCTTCACATCGGGCACGCTGACCATCGGTAAGGCGTCTTCGGCGGCGAGCATTGCGCAAACGGCTCCGCTGCCGGTCACGGGTGGCGCGGGCGTTGGAGTTCCGGCGACGTTTGCCGTGGTGATTGCAGACGCGAGCGCGGGCTCGACTGGAACGCCAACGGGGACGGTGCAGTTCTTCAACGGAGCAACGGCGATCGGTTCGCCGGTGACGCTGGTGAATGGCTCGGCTTCGCTGACGACGACATTCACCACAGTGCAGACGGCCAGCGTCACAGCACTGTACTCCGGTGACGGCAACTTCAATAGTTCCGGGTCGGCACCATTCCCTGAGGCTGTCGTGACGCCGGGCTTCACGGTCGCGGCGAATCCTACGAGCATGACCATTACGCGCGGCACACCGGCGACGGGAACGCTGACCTTCACCCCGTTTGGCAATTATCAGGGGCTGGTGGCCTACACTTGCACAGGCCTGCCGGCTTATACGAGCTGCCTGTTCACACCCGGCAGTGTGAGCTTCAGCGGCAACAACGCGGTGCAAACATCGACGGTGACGTTCTACACGATCGCGCCGTATGCGGCACCAGGTACCAGCCGTTCGGCGATGCTGTGGATACCGGCAGCACTGCTGGGGATGTTGCTGATGGTGCGCCGCCGCAAGCTGGGCGTGGCAACGCGTAGCATACTGATGCTGCTGGTCCTGGCATGCGCTGTGATGAGCATGAGCGGTTGCGGTGGCGGCGGGTCCTTCGTGACGCCGACAGGGACCGATACCGTGACGGTGAACGTGACCGCGCTGGCGACGCCAGGCACGAGCTCCAGCAACCTAAACCAGACCGCGACGATCAGCATCACTGTCCAGTAGAATCGAGCGCAGAAAATCGATGGCGCAGAGTCTGACTCTGCGCCATTTGTATTTCATCGGCAATCAACACATGCTTTACGTCTGTCATGCTGGGCGGTAATACAGTAACTTCCGGTTGACGGACAAACCGGAAGTTACCGGACAGCTGCTCCTCAAAAATCTCGTATATCTATACGGGCGCGGCGCCGAGGGAGCACCCGGCAGTGTTCCCAGCACGCTGCCGGTGTGATTGATGTCGAGTATGCGACGAACGTTCGCCGTTAGGACGCACCTTTGCCCTTCAGCACGGCCGGAACCGTCATGAAGAGAATGCGTGCATCCAGACCGAGCGACCAGTTATCGATGTACTGCAGATCCAGCTCCACCCAGCGGTCAAACGTCGTGTCGCTGCGGCCGGTTATCTGCCACAGGCAGGTCAGCCCGGGCTGCACGCTGAAACGGCGCATGAGCCACGCTTCTGAGAAACGGCTCACATCGCGGATTGGCAATGGCCGCGGCCCAACGAGAGACATATTCCCAATCAGCACATTGAAAAGCTGCGGCAGTTCATCAATGGAGAGCTTGCGCATGAATGCGCCCACGCGAGTAACGCGCGGATCGTTCTTCATCTTGAACGCCGGCCCATCCGTCTCGTTTAGATGTTCTACCTGCGCCTGTTTCTTTTCAGCGTCAATCACCATGCTACGGAACTTATACATAACAAATTTGCGCTTATTCAGCCCGTAACGCTCTTGCTGGAAGATGATGGGCCCAGGGCTGGTTGCTACGGCGATGGCCGCAGCGATCAGGATCGGTGAGAAAAAGATGATCGCAAGGATTGACACAACAATATCGATCGCGCGCTTTAGAAAACGCCGCGCATCGCGATGCACCACCTGCATCACCACACGGGTTGCGCCAATGCCCTCAAAGTAGCGCTTCTTGGTTACACTGCTTCCGAAGTAGTCGCTCTGGTACTGCGACTGCACGCCGCCAAGTTCGCATATCTCCACGGCGCGCGCGACCATCTGGTATTGCGAAATCGGCAGCGCGATCACAACTTCATCCACCACGCGCTGCATCAGGATCATCTCCAACTGATCCAGTCCGCCAATGATCAAGCCATCCGTCATCTCGTTGACCTGGGGTGCAGAATCGACAAACCCGAGAAAGTTATAACGCCATCCCGGATGCTGCGTCATTTCTCGACGCGCTTTTTGCGCCTGCGGGCCGGTTCCTACAATGATGAAATTCTTATATGGACGCATGTGCGGGCGCACATAACGATGAAAGTGTACGAGGCCGACACGGAGCACCGTCATGGCAGCGGCAGACACCAGCCAGTACGAAACAAGATTCTGCGCCAGATGCGGTGTGCCGCCGTTCGTGGCCGCGATGATACCAACCAGCGCCGTGCATGTGGTCAACCCCATGGCCAACTTCAATGCCAGATCGCGCATGGAACGGATGCGTGACATCGTATAGACGCCAAAGCTATAGAGCGCGCCGTACCAGCCCCAGTAGCAGACATTTGCGATCAGCAGGTTCCGCACCGAAATGCGCAGCGCGAGAAATTCGTTCAAATGCAGGTTGTCTTGCGCGAAGTAAGGCAGCATCACGATGCCGAAGAATCCGAAGCCCAGGATGGCAATATCTCCACCCCGGCATATCCAGCCAGAGATGCCGCGCAGTGGCCGTCCGCCGAGCATTGGTCCGCGTGCAATAGCAGTATCTTTGTTCGTCGTCATGGTCGACACATCCTGAAATATCGTTCAACGTGAGTGATGCATTGGGGTCCGGCATATCGTAGAGGAACGTTCTGCGAAATCTGTCCTTCAAGCCAGTGCAGCAACGCTTCAGGGAATCAGGCAAGTAGCGGGATCAAAGAAAATTCCGAGGTTCGTAGCCCTCATGAAAGGTGAAAGGCGCTCCACCTCTCCCGCCATTACGTCGTAAGGGCTTCTGAAACTCCTTCAGCACAAGATTCAGTTCTGGATGATTCAGCTGCATGGCTGTCTTTGCAATAATCGCGCCGTGCGCCTCTTCCGCCGTCATGCCGACTACGTGCATCATGCCGGCCACTGTGAGATTCACATAGCCATACGGCTGAATTGTCACCGCCTGGTTGAACTCCGGCGAGTAGCGATACTCCAGCGCCAGCACGGCGACAGCGAAAATAGCGGCGACCATCCACGCAGAGACTCGCCGGTGTCTGAAGACAGTTCCGGCGACGTTTTTAAGAGAAGTATTGGCTCGCGAGTATGCTTCGGGGATAGTCATCACACGCCTGAGAATAAAGTCGATCGATTTTTGTGTCCGTCCCGTGCTGGTTCCATCCAGCTACGGCGCTCATCCATGTGCACGGTAGTATCTTCTGTGCTCAGGACTGCTTGATTAGACTCAAGGGAATGACAGAACGGGAACATCCCCCGAATATGTAGGATCAGCTACCACATTAGGGTGATAAAAAATCTGAAAATTGCGCAGATATCTGAAGTATACCGTAGGGCGGTGTAACATCGGCAGAGGCCTATTTGAGAGCCTCGCCGTCTGCATCGATATAATTCATTGATACGATGGCACTTCGCCTTATTCTTCCCAGCCGTTACCGGCAAGCACACAGTTTGCACAACGCGCTCAACTCTGTATCGTGGAACGTATGGATTCTGCACTATCTTTCCTGGTACATTCCCCGAAACAGGGCAACTTTCGCATCGCATTTCACGCCATCCCCTGTGTGAACGCTCAACTCTTCTCCAGACAGGGCAATCCGTGACGGCGCAAGAACTCAATTCCACCTTTGGCATTGCCGGTGTTCTCCACTTTGAGGAAGAACTCAGCGGCCTCGTACGCGCACAGATCACCACCTCCGCAGCGGAAGCGACCATCTATCTGCAGGGAGCGCACCTCACCCATTGGCGGCCCACTGGCCAACCGCCTGTCCTCTTCACCAGCACGCAGAGCCCGTTTGAGCCGGGCAAATCGATCCGCGGCGGCATCCCCGTCGTCTTCCCCTGGTTTGGCCGCCATTCCGGGCCTGAGCTTCCGGGGCAGCAGTATGACATGCATGGCTTCGCCCGCATTGTGCCCTGGGCAGTGCGCTCCGTCTCCACCAACGGCGATGAGATTCAACTTACGTTCTCACTATCGGCAAATGACCAGTCCCGCGCACTCGGCTACGCCGCATTTCGCCTGGAATACACCTTCCACATCGGCCATACCCTGCGCGCCCAGTTCGACGTCTACAACGACGCCGCGGAACCGCTGCAGTTCGAAGAGGCGCTGCACACCTATTTCTCCATAGAAGATATCGACAAGACCACCGTTGAAGGACTGGCCGGGGCAAAGTACCTCGACAGCGGCGACCACTTCGCCGTCAAGGTACAGGAAGAGTCCTTGCTGCGCTTTGTGCGCCACACCGACCACATCTATCTGGATACAACCGCCACCTGTATCATTCACGATGCAGGCAACAACCGGCGCATCTCCGTGGAAAAATCCGGCTCCCAGACCACGGTCGTGTGGAATCCCAGCCGTGAAGTTGCCGCCAATCTGCCCGGCCTTTTGCCCGCAGACCGCCGCCATTTTATATGTGTAGAGACGGCCAACGCCCATGGCAACCGGCTTACGCTTGCACCCGGCGCGCACCATCGTTTGTCCGCAAATATCACCGTGCTACCCGTCTAATTCACCGCAGATTGCACTGTAAAAAGCCGCAAAACAGCCCTGATTCTGTCGAATCACAATTGAGAGAGCGGCGGTTTCCGCATAGACTTGCCATAGTGACATTTCACAAAACCAGCCGCGCCCCCACCATCACCGATGTTGCGGAGGTACTGCATATTTCGCGTGCTACCGTGTCGCGCGCCTTCAGCAGGCCAGACCTGCTGAGCGAGCAAACGGTGAAGAGCGTCCACGCCGCTGCAGCCAAGCTGGGCTACCGGCCCAACCAGACGGCGCGCGCCCTGAGTACGGGGCGGCATGGCAACATTGCAATTGTTGTGCCAGACATCGCAAATCCATTCTTCCCTCCGCTGATCCGCGCTGCGCAGATCGCCGCGGATGGCGGTGGTTTCAGCCTGTTTCTTGCCGATTCTGACGAAGATGCTGCGCGGGAACACACGCTACTGGAAAAGCTTCTGCTACAGGCCGATGGCTTTGTCGTCGTCTCCTCCCGCATGGCCGACGAACAGCTGCAGCAGCTCGCCAAACGGCACCCAATGGTGCTGGTAAACCGTGATACCCCAGGCATCCCGCGCGTACTGATCGATACAACGCAGGGGATAGAAGAAGCAGTGACGCACCTTGCCGGGCTCGGGCATAAACGCCTGGTCTACGTGGGTGGACCGGCAGCCTCATGGTCGCATCAACAGCGCAGGCTTGCCGTAAAGCAGGCCACCACCCGGCAGAAGATCGCGCTCGAACAAGTGTCCGCAGAACGTCCCACGTTTGAGGCGGGCAAGGTGCTGGCGCCCGCCGTTCTGAAGACGAAAGCTACCGCCGCCATCACCTTCGACGACTTTGTCGCTCACGGTTTGATGGCCGGATTAACTGACGCCAGTGTGCAGGTTCCACAGGATTTTAGCGTGATTGGCTGTGACGACGTGCTCGGAGCCTCCACCTATCCAGCGCTGACCAGCGTCTCTGCACGCTGCATTGAGGCCGGACGTATGGCGGTAGAGATGCTCCTGCAGATTCTACAGACGGGCAAATCAAGCGATCAGCGCTGCATATTGGATACGCGGCTCGTGATTCGCGCCACCACCGCAAGCTCACCCGCAAAATAGCGTACACGATAGGTCTTACCGTGTACGCTATTCAATCCGTGCTGCTAGATCGCTGACTCGGGATCGAGATACAGGGTGCAATTCGGATGGCGGCGTAACACCGTCGCCGGGCACATAGGATTAATCGGCTCGGTAAGCGTGCGGCGAACAGCTTCCTTCTTGAGCGCGCCGGGAACACTGCAAAAGAGCGCACGCCCTGCAAGCAGCCCAGGAACCGTAATCGTGAGCGCCTGCGTGGGAACATCGTTGAGTGCAGCGAAGCACTCGTCGTCTACCTGCTGCTGGCGGCACACCACATCCAGATCGACAACCTTGACGGTGAGCGGATCGTCGAAATCCGCCGGCGGATCATTGAACGCCAGATGACCATTCGAGCCAATACCGCAGCACACAATATCGATAGGCGCTGCATTCAGCTTTGCGGCATAATCCGCTGCTGTCTGCTGGGGATTCTCACCAGGCTCGATAAGATGCACGGCAGCAAACGGCAAATGATCGAAGAGTTCACGGCGCAACCAGAGCGCAAATCGCTGCGGCGCGGCGGCGGGCAAACCGAGGTATTCGTCCATATGAAATGCGGTCACACGCGACCAGTCAATTCCCTGCTCCTTGCGTAGGGCGGCAAGCATCTCGCTCTGGCTGGGGGCTGCGGCAAAGATCATGCGCGCACCCCGCTGCCGATCAAGGCATGCGCGCAGCTCACGCGCGATATCCGCGGCGGCGTGCGCTCCCATAGCATTGCGGGATGTGGCAGTGTGAACGGTAAGAGTACTGAGTGAATCGTTTGTAAGAGTAGACATCCTAATCCTTAATGGAATTTTCTTCCACGGCTATACGGCTTAATTCAATGTTGCAGGCCATCTGCTCTTCAGCAGATAGATCCTGGTTGATACTGCGCAGCAGTGCATCTGCCGCCGGTTTGGTCTTAGGCGTAATCAGCCCGACCGCAATGTAGAGAATCATTGCAGTCACGACCGGACCGCCCACGGCGATCGCGGTAGCCATGTCGCCAGCAGAACTATTAATGCGAGCAGTGAAAACAAACTTGATCAGTACAAAGGTAATGACGCCACCGCTCCACGCAATCAGTGCAGCTGCCGGCCCACTGCGCCGGAACGGAAGCAGCATGCCAAGCAGCATGGGGATGGCAATTGGCCCAAGAAGAGCGGCAAACCACAGGATCAGCAATCCCAGCACGCCGCCGAAGCTATTGGCAAAGATGGCGATTACCATGCTGAGCACTAAAAACGTGAAGGTGCAGATGCGCCCTGCGAGCAATTGTGCAGGATCGCTCATGCGGCGGCGATCACGGCGCAGAGCCGGCAGAATATCCCGAACCACCACTGCGGAAATAGCATTGGCATCCGAAGAAGTCATGGCCATCGTATGCGCAAAAAGCCCGGCCAGCACCAGCCCGACAAGCCCGTGCGGCAGCAACATGCGCACCATAAGTGCGTAGCTGTCTGCCGGCTCCGCCAGGTGCGGCAAGAGTAGCGGCGCAGCCCACATGGGAAACAGCAGCACCAGCGGCCACACCAGGTAGAGCGATGCTGACAGCAATGCTGCCTTCTTCGCATCCTTGCCCGTTGGTGCGGCAATGAACCGCTGTGCCAGATTCCATGTGCCGCCATTGTATGAAAGCGTATTGACCAGCAAGAAGACAGCGGCAAAGAGCGGAGTATAGGGCGCAGAGAACGCATGCGCATGCGATGGGGGCAGATGCGCCCATATCGTCCAGAGCGCGGAGACTCCGCCAAGGTGGGCAAGCACGGCGAGCAGCATGGCCATGCCTGCCACAAGCTGGATGGCAAACTGACTGAAGTCCGTAAGCGCATTCGCCCACAAGCCGCCCACAACGGCATAGACCAGCGTCACGCTGCCGGTGAGCAACACGCCGACGATGGGAGGGACATTGGCAAAGACATTCAGCAGAATGGCAGTTGCCGTCCACTTTGCCCCGATATCGAATACCTTCAGCAGCGCGCCGCTCCAGGCGAGCACCTGCTGCGTTGGCAGATTGTAGCGAACCACCAGGTACTCCAGCGGCGAGATCATGCCTGTACGCTGGCGCAGACGCGCCCAACGCGGAGGAAAGATGCGGTACCCGATCAGCATTGCCAGCGTAATCGTGCAGGCCCACCAGATGTAGATCGTGAAGCCAGTGGTATAGGCGATGGCGGCATAGGCCACAAACACCGCGGAGCTATAGCCGGACATATGATGCGAAATGCCAGAGAGCCACCACGGCATTTCCCCGCCAGCCGTAAAGAAGTCGCTGGCATTTTTGACCTTGGTACGCGCCCACATACCCGTACCGAGCATAAGGGCGAAGTAGAGGCATAGGACTGTCCAGTCCAGAACGCTCATTCCTGCGGGGTCAATCTGCATGAATTCATCTTTTCATGCGACCGGTTGCATAGCAAGTGGAAATTTTCGGAATCGATACCCTGGCGGGCCTACATAGCAAAGAAAAGGGCGGCCCAATATGGGCCGCCCTTTCACGTTGACAGTAGTTATTCGATGCCCGTTACACCCGGGGCTACGTTGAAGTAAACAATAGTGGAATGGGATACCGTTCCGTTCGAGACGGTTACTGTGACAGGAAATTGTCCGGTTGCCGTCAAATTCGGATGGTAAGCTCCTGGGCCACCAGCGCCGCAACCGGTAAAGAGAAGCGACGAACCGGAGATCATGCAAGCCAGGGCAACTACGGTTAGAGCCTTGGCAAGACCATTTTCCCGCCGGAAGCGAATGACTCCAAAGAGACCCACCAACAAAATCGGCCAGCCCAGAAGAGTTGCAAGCCGCATACCGTCATGCGTCTTACCGTGGGTGAGGCTGGAGACCGTGCCTGCTTGTATGTCGGTCCACAGCGTCATGGTAATAGGTACCCAAACCGGCGGCGTAGTACCAGGCGTCAAAGCGTACGTTGTCGGCGAGAAGGTGCACACGCTGTTCGCCGGCATACCCGAGCAGGAGAAGGT
>JARLFX010000088.1 GCA_031296355.1 Acidobacteriaceae bacterium | reverse complement strand
CCTGATGGAGCACACCTGGCCCGAAAACCTGTCCGAACTTCAGACAGCCATCAAGACGTTTGTCGCCATCGACGATCAATCAATCTCGCTCGCTGCACTGAAGGCCTCAGCGATGAAGTCGAACGGCCAGCGCAAACTTCCATCCCTGAAGGAAGCCGCCCGGGCCGCTTCCAGCCAAATCGAGCGTCAGTTGATTGCCGAGGTGCTGGTTGCAACTGGCGGCAATCGCAAACGCGCCGCGGACGAACTCGGGATCAGTTATAAGGCTTTGCTCTATAAGCTCAAGCAGGCAGGCGCGGATTACCAACCTGCTTCCCACAAGAACGGAGTGTCACTATGAATTCGGTAAAACTGATTGTTTTGGCTTTCGCTGCCGTAAGTCTGGTTGGTCATGGCCAGGAAAATGGGGCTCAAGCCAATTCGGCCCAGGGGGCGCCTGTGCCGATGGCATCCGGCACGACCGGGGCCGCCGCATCTGACAGTTATATCATCGGCGCATCCGACGTGCTCGCAGTTACGGTCTGGAAAGAACCAACGCTTTCGGGCAGCATCCTCGTTCGCCCTGACGGCATGATTTCACTGGCTCTTCTCGGTGACGTACAGGCCGCAGGCCTTACACCGCTCCAGTTGGCGGACCAGATCTCCGCAAAGCTCAAGAAATACATCCAGGATCCGAACGTCTCCGTCGTGGTAAGTCAAATCCATAGCAAGGTTGTTTACCTGCTGGGCGAGGTGATGAAGCGGGGGCCGGTAGAGATCACGCACGACATGACGGTGTTGGAGGCAATTTCCAGCGCCGGAGGCCTAACGGATTTCGCCAACACCAAGAAGATCTACATACTGCGCAAGGCAAACGGATCGCACCAGACAATTCCTGTCCACTACAAGCAGGCGTTAAAGGGCGATAGCGCGTTCAATCTGGTTCTCATGCCCGGCGATACGATCGTAGTTCCGTAAGGCGGCATAAATGAAAATGACGTTAAAACTCGCGGCATTGTTTATTGCTGTTTGTGCCTCTGCTCCGGCGCAGGTTGCACCAGCGGCAACAGGTCCAGGCGGCCTACCGGTTCGCGGCAATCTGAGCTATTCAATGCGCTATTCGCAGACCGCTCAGTTCGGTAACGGCTATAACCAGCAGACAAGCTCCCCTTCGGCTTCGGTTGACTACATGAACGGCAAACAACGAAATCCGTTCACCCTCAACTATAGCGGCGGTTACACGGCGACAATTGACGGGCCGTCTTACGGGTCCGGCTTCTTCCAACACATGATGGTGACCCAGGGCCTCGTATGGCGCAGATGGGATGTTCACTTCAGTGATGACATAAGCTACCTGCCGCAGGCTCCCACGACGGGTTTTTCGGGAATTCCTGGCATTGGAGAGCCCATTGGCTCGACCAACCCAACAACTCCGTCCAGCCAGACGATTCTGACTCTGAATACGCATGTGGTGAATAACATAGCGAATGGGACAATCGAGCATACTCTGAACTATGCCACGACGTTCAGCGTTGGTGGCAATTACGAATTGTTGCGCTACCCCCACAGCGATGGTCTGGATACGACTACTGTGAGCGGAAACGCAGGGCTTACTCGGCGCCTGAACGCGCGTAATTCGCTTAACGCGAATTACACTTATTTCCGGTATACCTACCCAGGCTACACAGTTGCTTTCACGAATGGCGCGGCACTTCTCGGCTATCAGCGCCAGTGGTCCAGAAAGATCTCTACGTATGTGTCAGCAGGACCTCAATGGATCAACAGCAATGAGAGTTCAGTCGTACCCGCTTCCACCAGCGCAGCAGCAAGTGCAACGATTAATTACAAGTTGCAATTCACTTCGGCGGGTTTGAATTACCATCATGGAACCAACGGCGGCGCCGGCTATTTGCTCGGTGCCGAATACGACACAGTTGCCGCTAACTTCTCCAAGACGTTCGGGCAAGATCTGACCATCGGATTAGCCGCCGGTTATCAACGCACGGCTGCGTTAAACAGTATAGGGATAAGCAGTAGTACGGCAGCCGGACCAAACATCTATGGGACATTCAGCGCTAAGTTTGGAGGCGTCGAGGTCACGAAGCGAATTGGCCGGAACGTGATCGTATTTGCAAACTACACGGGAACAGACCAATCGTCGAATTCCGCCGCCTCTGCCAACGTCCTGAACCAACTGATGCATGTGATAGGTTTTGGCTTCGGATATTCACCTCGGGAAATACACCAAAGGCAGTAATTCTTCAAGGAGTTCTATGCTCGGGCATCGCGAACTAACAATGGAAGACTACGCCGATATCTTGAAGCGGCGATCTTGGCTGATCCTGGCTTCAGCGATCATCTGCTTTGTTGTCGGGGTAGTTGTCAGCCATATCATTCCCCCGCAATACCAGTCGCAGACGCTGATACTTATTGAACAGCAGAAGATTCCAGAAGACTATGTAAAGCCAGTCATCGAGGAAGATTTGAGTTCGCGCCTGGCATCCATGAAGGAGCAGATTTTAAGCCGCTCGCGTATTGAACCGATCATCAGGCGGTTCAATTTGTTTGCCGACGGCAAGGCCACCATGGACGACCGTGTGACATTGACTCAAAAGGCAATCGGGGTGAAACCGATCCCGTCCGGGCAGTCTGGCGGAATGCCCGGTTTCTATGTCACATTCAAGGCGCAGGATGCCCGCACGGCCCAACAAGTGTGCGGAGAGATTACGACACTTTTTGTCAGCGAGAATCTGAGCGCACGCGAGGAGACGGCAGTTGGCACAAATGAATTTCTGAAACAGCAACTCAGCGACTCCAAGCAGAACCTCGACCAGCAGGATGCCAAGCTTGCGGCATTCCAGCAAAAGTATTTTGGCAGACTCCCCGAACAGGAACAATCCAACTCAAACACGCTTCAGGCATTGACGACCCAGCTTGACGCTGCGACGCAGGCAGTGAATCGTCAGCAGCAGAATGTGACATTCCTGCAGGCGATGGTCTCCCAGCAGACGCACGACCTGCAAAGCGCAGAGCCCATAGCCAATGCAGCGCTGGTAGATGAACGAAAGAATGAGCTCAGGGCCCTTATCAAGCAGAAGCAAGCACTGCAGGCGCAATATACGCCAGATCACCCCGATGTGGTTGAAGTTTCGCGGAAGATTGCCGACTTGCAGGCGCAGATTGCGCACACTTCTACGGAGCCGGCAGTGGCTCCGGTGGCCGCGACGATCAACCGCCCTGATCCGCCCCAACTTCAACAGCTCAAAGCTCAGCTTCACGCGGCTCAACAGGCCCTGGAGGATTCAAAGCACGACCAAGCGAGAGTTGTGCAGCAGGTACGCGGTTATGAGGCAAGGATCGAGGCCAGTCCGCAGATCGAACAGGAATACAAGCAGATCACTCGCGACCACGAAACAGCTTTGGAGTTCTACAACTCACTGCTGAAAAAGATGAACGAATCGTCCATGGCAACCGCTCTTGAACGGCGGCAGCAAGGCGAACAGTTTCGCGTGATGGATGCCCCAAACCTTCCAGATGCGCCGATTTTTCCGAATCGGCTTAAATTCGCAATTGGAGGACTGGCGGCAGGCCTGTTTCTTGGATTTCTTCTTGCGGGCCTACTCGAATATCGCGATACTTCCCTTCGCAACGAGAGGGATGTGTGGGCATTTACCAAGCTGTCAACACTGGCATCAATTTCCTATATTGACGGTCTGCCCCAGCCGGAGGAAGCGCACAGCCGCTGGAAACTTTTCTCAAGAACAAACAAGATGAATGAAAGCGCTCTCGGATAGCTATGTACAGATACTTCTTCGGCATTAACGACTTTCCCTTCGGAGCCTGCCCTGACCCGCGGTTTCTGTACAAGATGCCGCATGTTCAGGAAGCGCTGGCGTGCCTGCAGTACGGCATTGCTTCACGCAAAGGCTTTGTCGTCTTGACCGGGGAAGTCGGCACAGGAAAGACAACTCTGCTCAAGTCCGTTCTAAGTTCGTTTACAGAGCGGCGCATTTCGACGGCATTTGTTTTCAATCCCCGTCTCGATGTACTTGACTTTCTTGAGTTTGTGCTTGCTGACTTTGGAATTCCACCCGACCCACGGACGAAATCTGGCACACCACAAACGAAATCCGGCATGCTCATGCAGCTCAATCGCTGGCTGATCGATCGCTTTCGCAACGGAGAGTTGTGCGCCATCGTCGTCGACGAAGCGCAAAATCTCTCCTGGGAGCTTCTGGAAGAGATTAGGTTGCTGACGAACCTGGAGACCTCGTCAGAGAAGCTGGTGCAGATTGTACTGTCCGGACAGCCGGAGCTGGAAGAAAAGCTTCGCGACCCTTGCGTCCGCCAGCTTCGACAGCGTGTTTCATTGTGGTGCAGGACGCGACCACTTACCAGCGAGGAGACGAAAGCCTACATCGCAAGAAGGCTGCACGTCGTGGGCGCGACCCAGCCAGTGTTCTCGCCGGAATCGGTGCAACTCATTCATCATTACTCGAAAGGCATTCCTCGCCTCATCAATCTCATTTGCGAGCATTCGATGATCAGCGCATACGTGGAACAGATCAAGCCTATTCCTGCACGCATCGTCGAGTCTGTTTGCGTAGAACTCGATTTGGACGAGCAACCCTTCGTGCTCTCGCCCCTGGCTCTGAAGGGGTTCCCGGAGAACACCATGCAAACCTCGACGTCCAACACCATCAAC
The DNA here is from genome assembly GCA_031296355.1 of Acidobacteriaceae bacterium. Next base: position 6,747 of record JARLFX010000088.1, on the reverse strand, counting down.
CCGGTCGCAGATTCCACCGGTTTCCCAAAGGACAGAGAACTATGAGCCGCATACACGAAGCACTTCAAAGAGCAGATCGCGAGCGAAAGACAACGCCGGTTATGGTGGATATCCATGTTGCCGAGCCGGCGATTGCGAGCGACCAGGAGGAGACGCTGCTTACCAGAGCGGATATTGCCCTTGATGACGTCGCGCTCCATCCGTGGAGGCCATCGGCCATATCACTTCCAACGCTTTCTGACCGCGGTGCGGCAGTCGAACAGTTTCGCAGCCTCCGCTCACACATCTTCCAGGCGCGCTACGAATCTCCGCTGAAGACGATCCTTGTCGCGAGCGGCATGCCATCTGAAGGTAAGAGTTTTGTTGTTGCAAACCTCGCTATCAGCCTGGCCCGTAATAGCATCCATAACATTCTGCTAATTGATGGCGATCTGCGCCGCCCCACACTTCATAGCCTTCTGGGCGCCCCCAATGTGCCTGGATTGTCAGACTATCTCGAAGGGACGGCGAGCCTGAGCGACATTCTGCAGCGCGACGGCAGCCGCGGACATGAGGGTAACAGCAGCGCCGGGAGCATCCCCAACCTGACCTTCATACCTTCAGGTAAGCCCTGCGACCACTCTTCGGAATTGGTGGCTAATCGCCGCATGCAAGAATTGATTGCCTCGGTGTCACCCTATTTTGACTGGATCTTGATCGATGCCCCGCCAGTGTTAGCCGTTACTGACGCTGTGGACCTGGCCCGCGCCGCAGATGCGGTACTGCTGGTTGCACGCGGGGCGAGTACGCCATACGAGGTTGCTCAACGCGCCAAGGCAGCCTTCAGCAATGCACGCATGCTCGGCTTTGTCCTCAATGCAGTTAAGCACGCTCCACGCTCCAATAGGAACAACTACAACTACAACTACTACTACGGCGAGCAGGAAACCGGCGATCGTGCCAAACGGCAAAAGGACAGTGGTAGACAGGGATGATCAGAATTTTCAATGTCTATTATCCGACTCGAACGCTGGTGCTGCTTCTTTGTGAAGCGCTCCTGATAGGTGGCTCATTTCTATTAGCCACCATGTATCTGCTCGGGCCGGATGCGTACATAGCGCTGTTCTACGAGAACGGCGTCCTGAAGATTCTATGCATCACGATTCTTACGCTGCTTCTCTCCTACTACTTTGATCTGTATGAGCCGCAACGCATCTCGGGACACTGGGAAATTTACTTTCGACTGTTGTTGGTTCTCAGCGTACTCTCTTTCATTTTTGCAGCGCTCCTCTATTTGTTTCCAGTCGTGGACATTGGCCGCAACGTTCTTGTGGTCGGGATTTCAATCCTCACTGTTGCTCTCATCATTTGGCGATCTGCCTATGAATGGATTATTGGCCTCTCAGCGTTTCGAGAGCGAGTTTACATTCTTGGCAATGGCGAACGGGCCCGAGTTGTGATTGAGACTTTACGTTCCAGACGCGATGCGGGCATGAAAATAGTCAATGCGGAGACCGAGGGCGATTTCAAGGAGGACATTGAACGCTTTGCGGCGGATCTTCGCTCCTTTCGAAAACCAAAGCCGAACGTCGATCGCATCATTGTTGCCATGGAGAATCGCCGTGGATCAATGCCGGTTCGCGAATTACTTGACCTTCGACTTCGCGGTGTCGTGATTGAAGATGCAAGTATTCTCATGGAGCGGTTACTGGGCAGGCTGCCGCTGGACGGGCTTAATCCCAGCTCTCTCATCTTCACTCATGGTTTCAACGTGAAGGCGTCTCAGCAGATAGTCCGGCGTCTGGTTTCAATTTTTGTTTCTTTCGTCGGACTGGTGCTGTGTCTGCCAATCATCCCCTTCATTATTTTGGCGGTACGTCTGTCGTCGCCCGGCCCGATCCTCTTTCGCCAGACCCGTGTTGGACTTCGTGGGCGGCCCTTTTCCGTCATCAAGTTCCGGACGATGCGTCAGGATGCTGAAGCAAAAGGAGCCGTTTGGGCAACCAAGAACGATCCTCGTGTCACCTCGCTCGGCAGATTCATGCGCAAGACGCGCCTCGATGAGATTCCGCAACTCTGGAATGTATTGCGCGGCGAAATGGGGTTTGTCGGGCCCAGACCGGAGCGGCCCGAGTTCGTGCAGTGGCTGAATAGCGAAATCCCCTTTTACGAGTTACGCCACATTATCCGTCCAGGGATCACCGGCTGGGCTCAGGTGCGCTATCAATATGGCGCGAGCCTGGAAGAAACCAGAAGAAAACTGGAATACGATCTCTATTATGTGAAGCATTTATCGATTGGCCTCGACTTGCTGATTATGTTTGAGACGATCAAGACGATCATCTTGCGAAGGGGCGCCCAGTGAAGATCGTATTTTGGATGTCCCTGCTGGGGATTCTCTACACCTACGCTGTTTACCCGATAGCGATCTGGCTATTGGCGCGCCTGCGCTCACGGCCCTGGAAAGCCGCTCCGATCAGCCCTAGCGTGAGTATCGTTCTCGCCGTGCATAACGGCATTGCGTTGCTCTCAGGAAAAATTCGCCATCTTGCTAATCTCGATTACTCAAACATCAAAGAAATCGTCATCGTTTCAGACGGCTCAACGGATGGCACTGCAGAGTTACTGGCTGGCCTTCGTCAACCTCCCTTCAAAACAATCATTCTGAAAGAGCATGGCGGCAAGGCTGCCGCAATAAACGCCGGCGTCGCTAAGGCTACATCGGATGTGGTTCTTTTTGTCGACATCCGACCGGAAATAGCATCGGGAGCGATTCAGCAATTGGTAAGCAACTTCGCTGATCCATCGGTTGGTTGCGTTGCCGGCGAACTCATTCTCCGTCAGGAGGGTCACGATGCTGCTTCGGGCGCAGTCGGCGGGCTTTACTGGCGCTACGAACAATGGATCAGAAAAAGTGAAGCAGCCTTCGACTCTCCAGTTGGAGTGTATGGCGGCTTTTACGCGATTCGCCGCGAACTCTTTAGTCCGCTGCCTGCCGGAATAATTCTCGACGACATGTTTCAGCCACTCTGGATCATTCGTCAGGGTTACCGGTCGGTACTTGATTCCCAGGCGTGTGTCTACGATATGTGGCCCAAGAAGGCTAATGGCGAATTCCATCGCAAGGTGCGCACGCTAGCGGGAAACTTCCAGCTATTTCACCTTGCTCCATGGACATTGACCCCGCGGAATCGGATGTTGTTTCAACTTCTCTCGCACAAAGTGATGAGGCTACTTGTACCCTATCTTCTGCTCATCCTTTTCGCATCCTCGATGGCACTCTCGGTTAGTTCTCCTTTGTTTGCCGCGTTCGCTCTCTTTCAAATATTAGGCTGGACAATTTCTATCGCGGGACTGCACTATAGAATCCCCGTGCTTGATCGGATCGCAGCTCCGGCCAGTGCGTTGTTGGTGCTGAACACAGCTGCCGTTGTCGGACTCTACAAGTTTTGTTTCACTCGAAGACCGCTGTGGGAAATATGGACGACAAACAAGAAGGCTTTGACAGAACTCGAACAGAGAATTGATAACATTGAACAGCTGAAACATACCGCTCCTGCTGCAATAGCCGGCAGTGGTAAAAACGCTTCCATTGATTCGCAACAGGAAAGGGGCATCGTACAGCCATGATCTTAAAGACAAACATACTGCTTATTTCAGCGTTGGGAATCGGTGCTATAGTGTCCGGCTTGGCAATACACAAACATGTTGTCAATGTGAGAGCGGCAAAGCTCGAACATATTGTTCCGCCTGCGCCATATTTTCCTCCTGGCGCAATTTGGACACAAGACGTCAGTCATGCGCCACTTGACCCCAATTCCAGCGCCATCATTGGATGGCTGGCGGAAGCTGGCGGGTGGGGACGCGGAAAAATGCAAATAGACTTCAGCTTTAGAGTTTTGCAGGCCACCGCCGATACGCCTGAAATTTCTTTCCACAAGGGTGACGGTTGGATGGCCGGCGATTCCGACAAGGTATCTGAGATTCCATTGCCCAGTGGAGGTGGCATCGAAGGACAGCCGGGATATAAGTGCGACATTACCCAGGATGACTGTCATCTCATTGTTGTCGATCGCAGCCGAAGTAAACTCTTCGAGGCGTATCAAGCCACCTACGACAACAACAATCTCACCGCAAACTTTATTGCGGCATGGGACCTTAACCGCGTCTATCCGCCATCGGGACGCGGAGAGCAGTGCACGAGCGCCGATGCGGCAGGCTTTCCAATCGCTCCACTGCTGTTCAGTGCCGATGAACTCGCGTCGGGAAGCATCAACCACGCGATCCGCTTCACCCTTCCCAATCCAAGAATGCGAGCAGGAGTTTATGTGCACCCCGCCACGCACGCTGGAGCACCGCGCGGCCCTCTTAACGCTCCACCGATGGGCGCCCATTTCCGTCTGAAAGCCGACTTCAATCTGTCAAATCTGAGCCCCGCAGCCCGGGTTGTGGCGCGAGCGATGCAGAAATACGGCATGTACCTTTCAGACGGCGGCAACATTGCGCTTACCGCGCAGAGCGATGCGGACACACAGGCGAAATACGCGGATCTGGATTTTGGCCCCCACGATTTACAGGCCTTAAAAGTCACCGATTTCGAGGTTCTCGATTTGGGAAAGCCGATTCAAATTACCGATGACTGTGAGCGAAACAAATAACGCAGACACCTGTTCCTGAACCTGCGAAGCTGGTTGCAGCGCTTGGCAGGTTCAGCGTTTCGCTCTGCTCAGCGCTCGTGGAGTGTTTTGATAAAGTTCCATGTATGCTGCAACCATTGTCTGAAGACTGAAGCGCGCGTGAAACGAGGAGAGCGCGTTCTCTGAGAATTTCTCGTGCTCTTCGCGATTCGTTGCCAAGCGGAGGATCGCTTCTGTCATCTCGCGAGAATCCGTTGGAGAGACGATAACGCCAGCTTCTGCGCTCTTCACAACTTCTGCCATTCCACCAACATCGGTAACAATTGTAGGCAGTCCAAGCGAAAATGCCTGCAGAAGCGACATTGGCAAGCCTTCGGATTTCGACGACATAGTGAAGGCATCGGCCGCCGAGAAGAACGGTGCAACGTCGAGTTGCTGTCCCCAGAATGTGACCTGCTCGACAATTCCCAATTCTGAGGCCAGAGTTTCCAGTGCTTTTCGCGCGCTCCCATCGCCGACCATCCAAAGGCGAAGACACGGCATGGCCTTGAGCGCTGAGCAGAAGGCATGGAGCAGAAGTGGATGGTTCTTTACAGGTTCAAGACGCCCCACGTAGACAAGCGTGAATCCGGATTTTGACGGCTGAGCACCTTCCAGCGAACGTTTGAGCGGCGCGGCACCATTATAGACGCGAATAATTTTTCGAGCGGGAACGGTGTGAAGACTCTTCAGATTCTCTACTGTTGCGTCACAGATGCCCACGATCCAGTCGCAAAAGCTCGCGGCAACCGCGTATTTCAATTCCGCAACTATTTTATGCGGGGGCCCTATCAGGCTATGGCGGGTGGAAACAACACAGGGAACTTCCGCCATTCTTGCAGCCATGGACGCATAAATTGTTGGCGTCGGGTTGTGAATGTGGACAACATCGGGTGGCGAGCTCTTGAAAATACGGGAAAACTTACGCACCGAATCGGACAGATGCAAACCCAGGTTTGCCTGCACTGAAAAGCCTTCAGCCTGCATTTGCTCGCCGAGCGCACCTAAAGAGGCAATTGCGTAAACGCGCGGGTCGCACCCTTGCTCACGCTGCAGGCGGCACATCTGCAACACAAGCATTTCGGCGCCGCCCATTTCCATACTGTCCACGACGTGCGCAATCTTCATAAGACCTGCAAGAATCTCCGACGGTTCATGTGGCGGTGGTTTGCCACCTGGTATTGGCCCCAACCGGTTTGATTGTTTGAATCAATGCATCAGGTTCAAGACTCGAATCATCACGTACACGATGAGCAGAAGCGCAAAAGCAAGAACGCCGGAATACAGGATCACGCGTACAAGTTTCAGACGCGGAGCAATCATGCCGCGGCGCACGGCCATCTCATAAACTGCCTCTGTCAGTCCGCCCAGAAGGAACAGCGTCGCGACAAATGCGCGCGACAAAAACCAACCCGCTGCCAGAAAGCCCAAGAGAGAAAGGACCATCGCCCATCCCATTTGATTAATTTCCGTCTTGCCGATCTCCTCGGGAGGCAATGCCGCATAAGACAGGGGACCCTCTTCGATCACGATCGGCTCCCCGTCGCACACTTTCCCTGGTGAAGCAAGCGCCACTGCGTCTCTCATAGTTGAAAAGATGTACAAAGACCAGAAAAACAGACCTACCATGCCAAGCTCAGCCGCACAGACAACCACTGAGTTGTGCGCAGTTAGATAGCCTTCCGTGCGTTCCCAAAGGTCGCCGTATCCAACTCCCAATAGTGGATGGGCTCTCACAATCTGCATCCCTTCGCCCCATAGACCGGTCCGGTCTTCACCCTCAGATGCAGAAATGCCTCTTCCACCCGTAAAACGCAGAGCCATCGCGGCAACAAACAGGCCGCCTGCCAACAACATTGCGGGCAATGTGCCAATACGACGACGCGCGGCAACGACCGCTATTAGTGTCAAAGCCACCAGTGCTCCGCGAGAGTGTGTCAGAAATACACCCAAGAGCAAAACTCCTATCGGCAAAAAAACGAACATGATGTTCTTGATCGTCTTATTCTGTCGCCAGAAGATAAACAACATCGGAATCAGCCAAACCATCAACTGGCCAAAGTCGTTCCGGTCGTTGATTTCTCCGATACCT
>JARLFX010000087.1 GCA_031296355.1 Acidobacteriaceae bacterium | reverse complement strand
CCAAAACCCCAAAACCCCAAAACCCCAAAACCCCGTGCGACAGACTCCATTGCAGTGACTGCGATGACATTGTTATTACGTGCACATTATACAGATACAGATTTACTAATACGTCATGATTTAAACACGCGCTTTCTCTTTCATTGAGATAATTCACCTTGGCTTAAGTTGTATCATTAAGCGTTGTCAGGTTAGAAAGAGCAGGCAACATTGCCCTTCTCGTACTTGCCGAACATGCCGCAGCAGGTGATGCACATGTTCATGAAACCCTTCTCGCCGAACTCGGTTCCGAACGGCATTGCCGCGATGATGTGAGCAGTGGTCTCGTCGGAGTAGCCCACGACTCTGACGCTGATGAGTCTTCTGAACCTGCCCGCAACGTGGCAGTAGATTCCGGACTTGTAGGCGTAGAGGTCGTCATACGCCTCGAACGTCACCACAGCAGGACCGGTGGTCAGCGCAGTCTTGAGGTCGGCGACAGAGCGGAGAGTGACGGGGTTGGAGCACTTGCACACATGGGAGGCCTTCCAGTCGGCCGAGGTCTTGCACTTGTCGGGACAGTCCTCGTTCTTCCCGTTGTAGGGGTAGCACGCCTCGTCCACCAGTCCTTTGCTCGCCACGTACTGCGTGGCCCACATTGGCCAGCCACCGGCGCAGCCGTAGTTCTCCTCGCTGCAGCTGACGATCTCCATGGTCGACAGCCATCCGTGGTCCTTGTCCTTCAGGCAGCAGCGGTCGCTCACCATTCCTGCCACTGCGAAGGCGAAGGAAGCGCCGGCACAGTCTCCCATGTTTCTAGGCTCGTGGGCGCAGCTGGCGCCCTTGCTGGCCCAGTTAATGCTCGAGGGGAGGGAGCTCATGGGGGTGATCGAGGGCAGGAATTCGGTATCCATGGTGGTCTTGGACTCGTCAGCGAGATCGTAGTCGTCGATGCCCTTGAACACGTTCTCCTCGTACTCTGTGACCTCCCAGGTCGCGGTCTTCTTCAGCTGGTTAATGAAGTCCTTGCTGATGAGAGGCTTGGCGAGGCAGACGCCGATAAGCAGGATAGCGATGATGCTCTTCATTATTATAGATCTTCTATTGCGGAATTTATATGATTATCGTAATAGGCCTGCTCATTATTATTCAGCCGCCTTTCACATAGCGTTTACTCCATCAAACAACGTTGTTGTTCTGTACAGCCACCCGTACTCTTCGTGTGGGGTTTTGGGGTTTTGGGGTTTTGGGGTTTTGG
>JARLFX010000086.1 GCA_031296355.1 Acidobacteriaceae bacterium | reverse complement strand
GTAGCGCATGACACGGTCGGCCGCTGCCATATGCAGGCACGTCGGAGCTGACATGTGACTCGCCAGGTAGAACACCGCATGTGCGATGTCTGGCCGAGTCGAGATGGCCGCGTACATGAGTGTCCCTGTGATCTCCATGTAGCGCTGGCGATCGGTCGGCTGCTGCTGCTCCTCCGACGGGTCTTGATGGGCTGCACCCACGACCTCCGGCGTTGGACGAGTAGTGCACTGAGTGTAGCCGTACTTCTCGAGCGCCTTCGTCACGTACACCTCTTGGTCGAGTGTGATCGTGCGTGCCTTGCGATCTCGAGTGATGCGCATCCCGAGCATCCACGTGCTGGCGCCGGCATCCTTCGTGTTGAACTCGGACACCAGCTGCGACTTGTGGCGCGCCCACTCAGCGTCGTCCTCTCGGTGGAAGCTGCTCTGAATGTCGTCCACGAAGACGAAGAGCAGCATCAGGCGACCAGTGCGACTGCGCTTCCAGAAGAGGCAGGGGTCGCTCACCGTCGCCGAGTACCCGAGTGTCTCGACGATGAACTTCTTCAGCCGAATGGACCAGTTGCGTGGCGCCTGCTTCAGTCCGTAGAGCGACTTCTTCAGATGAAGCACCACGCCTTCTTTCCCATCTCGGTTACCTACCGGGAGTTGCAAGTACACCTCCTCGTCCAGGTGTGGGTTGAGGAACGCCGTCGGCACGTCGAGCTGCTCCAGCTCGTGATCCCAGCGGGCCGTCACGGAGAGGCCGAAGCGCATGGTCTTGTACTTGCCTGTGGGTGCTAACACGTCGAAGTAGTCAACGCCCTCCTTGTGGCGAAAGCCCTTCGGCGTCTGACGAGCCTTGTAGATCGAAGGTGCGCCATTCTCGTCGATCTTGATCTTGTAGACCCACTTCACTGGCAGAATGTTGGTACCGGCAGGCAGGTCCTTCAAGTGAACCTCCACCCACACGCCTTTCTCCAGGCAGGAATCGTACTCCTTCTGCATGGCGAGTCTCCACTTGTCCGAGTCTGCTCCAGAGATTGCCTGACGATAAGTCTGCGGCGTGTCCAGCTCCAGCTGGGCGATGCCTGCCTGTACAGCGCACGCCAGCTCGTTCACGAAGCGGTCGCGCTGGCCGTCGTCGAGAGC
>JARLFX010000474.1 GCA_031296355.1 Acidobacteriaceae bacterium | reverse complement strand
GAGAATCCTGCGCGTCTTGGGCGGCATCTTGGCCAGGGTGATCTCGTAGGCAGCGCGCAATTCGCTGTGCCACTCGGCGTCGGAGAAGACGTCCCAACGCTCGGCGGCGACCCAGTGGGCGCGAGCCAGATAGGGCGCGGGAACCAACCCATCCCTCTCCAGCAGCTCGGGATAGCGCACGGGGCCAGCCGAGTAGGAGAGGATAAGAGGAACCTTGCCCGAAGCAGGGGCGGGTGGATCGTCGAGGTCAATGAGCGCGAACATCTTGCCGCCAATCGCCTTATCGCCCACCCAGAAGACGAGGTTCGCACCCCACTGCATCGTCTCAACAACGTGCGGCAGGGTTAGGAGATACGCGCGCAGGCGTTCGACATTCATGAAGACAAGGTACAGGCTGTGCGACTTCAATGAAATAGTAAAATTCGTTCGTGCCTTGTTCGGGTGAATCAATGACAGTGAAGTCGTCGAAGAGTTGGAAGCAGCGACCGCGTTCTTGTGTCGTCTCTTGTGTTGCCATCCTGTTTATCGGTTGGGCCGTTGAGAATGTCGTGATGCACTGGATGGTCTGGCATTTTAATCGCCAGTTTAACGAGGAGCACGCGAATCTGAGCATCATTGCTACGTCGCTGAAGGACTCGACGATAGCAGCGCTCTCTGGGACTCGCATTGAGAAATTCGGCTATTCCTTCCAGGTTCCTTGGGCAGCTGTGGAGAATGAGCATGCGGGTAAAGAAGTCGTTTCCCTGAGGTTCAATAAGGGTTGTGCGGCACTACTGGTTTTTGATCCGTCGTCTGCAATAGATGGTGCGCGGCTAATGCAAGGATCTACCGCGCGAGATCATTCCATAATGAACCGAATACTCGGCGCGAAGACGCTGAGTTCAAATTACGATTTAATGGCAGCGGCGGTGCGAGCGAGGCCTGACGATGTGAAGTGGTGGAATTCACGAGTCCAACTTGCTGGCTCCCTCATCATGCTTGTGCAGAAAAGTACAGACCTTGTGGATGTTGATTCTATTCATCCGGTTGCGATTGGATCGGTGCGTGGCTTTCAGTTTGGCGATTCTGACACAGCACCGTATTTTGTTAGGCTCGAGCTGTTCGACAACTCAGACCGGCATTATCGAATCTGGATCAATGGAAATCATCGAGCAATCATTACGCAGGGCGAGATTAATGGCTTGATCGCTTCACTGCATACATTGCCAAGCCAATCGGTAAATTCTTCCCCGGCTACTGCAATGCTGTCTCGGAACTCTATACTTGAGAAGTAAGTGGTACAGGAGATTATGGTTATGTTTGCGGCGGTTGAGGAGCAGTTGGATCTGATTACGAAGGGTGCGGCGGAGATTATTCCGCTGGAGGCGCTACGCGAGCGCATTGCACAGTCGCGGGCGAATGGCGTGCCCATGCGCATCAAGGCCGGATTCGATCCGACCGCTCCAGACCTGCATCTGGGGCACACCGTGCTGATTCGCAAGCTGCGCCACTTTCAGCAGCTTGGGCACACGGTCATCTTTTTGATCGGCGACTCGACGGCT
>JARLFX010000011.1 GCA_031296355.1 Acidobacteriaceae bacterium | reverse complement strand
GAAACCAAACTCAATGGGGACAATCCTAACCTGCAGATAGTGCTAGGGACTACGGTGACGGACTCAACACCGGGACCACCGCGAGTTCTGGCTGTCTGCGCAGAATAAAACCAGCTCTTCTGCAGTGGTGGTGTTGATCTCACGAATTCTAATAAATAGTTGCAAATAAATAAGTTGCGCCAAGTTCCTGACCGTCAGGGACGGTATCTGTCTATCCTCCCCTACCTCAATCTCTATACAACCTGCTCGCACTAGAAATTGGCTTGACCGGTGGTCCCAAATATCATGCGTCAATGTAATTCAGGACGGACTGACAGCAGTTGGAGGAAGGGTTAGGAGGCAGAAATGAGTATTTTTTTCAAGCAGATCAGCGTTTTCGTGATCGTTTGTGCAGTAATACTATGCACCCCAAGAGGAGCATTCGCCCAGGGATATGGCAGCATCAGCGGCACGGTGACCGACTCGACAGGAGCGGTGGTACCGGGTGCTGCGGTAACGGCGACACAGACTGGTACTGGGTTGACAGTGAAAACGACATCGAGCGGGGAGGGTACATTTGTCTTTCCATCTATGGCGCCTTCGGTCTATAACTTGTCGGCCAGTCACGCGGGTTTTCAAACTTACGCAGTGAAGGACCTGCAACTCCGTGCCGACGCTGCGCTGACGACCAACATCGTTCTCAAAGCGGGGAGCACTACCGAAACAGTGACAGTAAATGCGGAGACCGCACAGGTGGACGTAACCACTGGAACCCTTTCGCAGGTGATAGGAACCTCCCAGGTGAACGAACTGCCGCTGAACGGACGAAATGCAGCGCAGTTGACTCAGGAGGTAGCCGGAATCACACTTGCGCCACCGGCTCAGGCCGACCAAGGCAACACCAAGACTTTCCCGATGGTTGTAGCCATCTCGGCCAACGGCACGTTTGTCGGTCAGACCAACTACATGCTTGACGGCGGAAACAATGTGGATGAATACACCAACGTCAACATGCCTTTCCCGATGCCGGACGCGGTGCAGGAGTTCAGCATCCAGACCAACAACTACAACGCTCAGTACGGTCAGAATGCCGGCGGCGTGGTCAACATCATCACCAAGAGCGGGACCACGCAGTATCATGGCGACCTCTTCGAGTACGTGCGCAATCGCGCACTCAACGCAGCCAATTACTTCACCTACAGCGCTGCTACCAACAAGAAGACGGTAGATCCGCTCAAGCGCAACCAGTTCGGCGGAACCGTGGGAGGGCCGCTGGAGATTCCGCGCCTCCTCCACAGCAATAAGACGTTTGGGTTTTTCGGATACCAGAGGACGATCAATCACGGAGCATCAGCCTTCTCTTCGACCATCTTGCCAACCATAACCCAAGCCGGCGCCAACTCGTCAGG
>JARLFX010000085.1 GCA_031296355.1 Acidobacteriaceae bacterium | reverse complement strand
CGGGCTCGCTCCGCCCTGAAGCGCGGCGAGGGCATCGTCTTTGGTGATGCGGCCATTTGCACCGGTGCCGGGGACGCGGCTGAGATCGAGGTTGTTATCTTTCGCGATCTTGCGCACGAGTGGCGAAGATTTGATGCGGCCACCGTTGGAAGCTGCGGCTGCCGCAGGAGCAGCGGCGGGCTGTGCGGCAACAGGAGCTGGTGCAGCCGCGGCAGGTGCGGCTGCGGGTGCAGGAGCAGAACCGGCTCCACTTCCACCGATCACGGCAACGACAGTGTTGATACCGACGGTTGCGCCCTCTTCCACCTTGATGGCCGTAAGTACTCCGGCGGCGGGCGACGGAATTTCTGCGTCTACCTTGTCGGTCGAAATCTCAAAGAGCGGCTCGTCCTGCTGCACGTTGTCGCCGACTTTCTTGAGCCACTTGGTCAGCGTGCCTTCGGTGATGGATTCGCCCATCTGCGGCATCACGACTTCCGTGCCTCCACCGGTCGAAGCAGCAGAGGGCGCGGACGGAGCTGGAGCAACAGGAGCGGCAGCAGCGGCGGCGCCAGCCTCAGCAATTACGGCGACGACGGTGTTGATGGCGACGGTTGCGCCTTCCTGCACCTTGATCTCCTGCAGCACGCCAGCGGCGGGCGACGGAATCTCGGCATCGACCTTGTCGGTCGAAATTTCAAAGAGGGGTTCGTCGCGCTGCACGGTGTCACCGGGCTTCTTGAGCCACTTGGTGAGCGTACCTTCGGTAATCGATTCGCCCATCTGGGGCATGACAATATCTGTCGGCATGGAAAACCTTTCGGGGGAAAATCTTACACAATCGCCCAGCAAAAATTATAGTCCCGGCAAGCGGTTCGCCGGGGGGCTGCTCAATACTTCACCAGCTTGCGCGCCTCGCGTACGACATCGGCCACCTGCGGCATGAAGGCCTTCTCCAGCGGCGGCGAAAACGGCACGGCTGAATCCAGCGAGGTGATGCGCACGATGGGAGCGTCGAGCGAATCGAACGCCTCTTCGTTGATGATTGCCGCAATCTCGCCGGCAATGCCGCCGGTCTTTGTATCCTCGTGCAGCACGATCACGCGGTTGGTCTTCTCCACCGTCTCGCGAATGGCGTCGCGATCGAGCGGCAGCAGCGTGCGCAGATCGAGTATCTCCACGTCGATGCTCTCCTTCGCCAGCAGTTCTGCCGCCTCCTGCGCGACGTAGACCGTAGCCGCGTAGGTGATGATGGAGAGATGCCTGCCGCGACGGTGCACGCGCGCCTTGCCGATGGGGATGGTGTACTCCTCTTCCGGCAGATCTTCTTTGATGCGGCGGTAGAGATACTTGTGCTCGAAGAAGACGACGGGATTGTTGTCGCGCACGGCGGACTTGATCAGCCCCTTGGCGTCGCGCGCCGTGGCCGGGCAGATCACCTTGAGCCCCGGCGTGTGCACGTAGGCCATCTCGTTGTTCTGCGAATGGTACGGGCCGCCGCTTACGCCGCCGCCGGTGGGTCCGCGCAGCACCATCGGCGCAGGCGCACCCCAGCGCCAGTTCGACTTCGCCAGGATCTGCACGATCTGCGAGTGCGCGGAGGTGATGAAGTCCATGAACTGAAACTCCGCCACCGGACGCATGCCGGTGAGCGATGCGCCGTATGCCGCGCTGGCAATGGCCATCTCGGAGATGGGCGTATCCACCACGCGCTCCGGGCCGAAGCGCTGGATGAAGCCTTCGGTGACTTTGAACGCGCCGCCGTAGATGCCGACGTCTTCGCCCATGACGAGGACGGCTGGGTCGCGCTCCATCTCTTCCCATAGTCCCTGCCGGATTGCTTCGAGATATGTGACGAGTGCCATTCGTTTCCTCAATGCCTTTCGCGCGCAAGCACGCTTTCGCCGTCCGGACTATTTGTAGTGCCCCGGCGCGCTGGATTCTGTCAGCTCTGCGTCTTTATTCGCCTGCCGCACCACCACAGGGCCGTACTTCAATTCGATAGCGCCATCTGCTTTGTACACATCGGTCGCTGCATCCGCTGGATCAGGCATAGGCGAGGCTTCTGCGACCGCGCGCTCTTCATCCATCCACTGGTTCACGCCGTCAGAGATGGCCTTCAGCTCATCGTCCGTAATCCAGCCGCGCTCGCGCAGATAGTTTTCGTAGCGCAGAATGCAATCGCGCCGCGCCCAATACTCCTTCACCGGCGCGGGCACGTAGTTCGCTGGATCGTGCATAGCGTGGCCCTTCATGCGCATCAGCTTGGCTTCGATGAACGAGGCGCCTTCGCCGCGATAGGCGCGCTGCACCGCCTCGTACGTTGCATCGTAGACCTGGTTCGCGTCAGTTCCATCTACGATCACGCCGGGTACGCCGTAGCCAATCGAACGGTCCGCGAGGTCTTTGCACGCGAACTGCATCTCGACCGGCGTGGAGTAGGCCCACTGGTTATGCTCCACCATCAGGATGACGCCGAGTTTTTTGACGGCGGCGAAATTAAATCCTTCATACGTTGGGCCGGTGGATTGGCCGCCGTCGCCGATGTAGCCCAGCGCGGCAATCTCGCGGCCCTGCAGGCGCGCCCCCATGCAGCAGCCGGCCAGTACAGAGATGGAATCGCCCAGGTGCGAGATGGGCGCGACGACGTTGTAGACCTTGTGGTCGCCGTAGTGCGAGCCGGATTCGCGGCCGCGCGTGGGCGAGCCCGCCTTGGCCATGTACTGCATCATGGTGTCGCTGGGTTTGAAGCCGCGCACGATCATGGAGCCCTGGTTGCGGATCATCGGGCCCATCCAATCGTCTTTGCCGAGCGCGAAGGCGGACGCGACCGACGTGGCTTCCTGGCCGAGGCTGAGATACAGGCCGCCGATCACCTTGGACTGCTTGTACATGCGCTCCAGCGACTCTTCCATGCGGCGGTTCACCAGCATCAGCCGGTAGACCTCGATGGATTTTTCGCGGTCGAGATACTTCGATGGTCGCAGCGGCGGCACGGGCATATCCGTGGGGCCGACGACTTTGTAGTGGTACTGGCCGTCGAGCCACTCGCTCTCAATGTGAAACGGAAGCTGCTCCAGCCGCCAGTCAGGAATGCCATGCGGATTGGTGGCCACGGGGGGCTGGGGCGGTGCTGATTGGGGAAGTGTGGGCGGCTTGGCTGACATGAGATGTTTTTCCGGAGCGCTTTGCGGTGCGAATGCGCGCTGCGTAAGTGCTTTCAGGTTTGATGATAGGCCGGAGGAAAAGGGCTATCCATCTATCGGTGCGTTTAACGCACAAATGATGCATTTTTCGCACAATGTGGGATTTGCGGGTCGAACATCGCACAGCCGCTTAGGCGAGCAGCGCGGCGAGCGACTCTGCCTGCAGCATCTGCCGCTCAAAGACGCGGCCCATGTGGCGCGAAACAGCGTTGGCCGCGTTCTCCATGGTCGCGGCGGGCTCGCGGCCCGCGGGCGCTTCCAGCTCCAGGCTGGTAACTTTGCGGTCGGTGATGCCGCAGGGCACAATCCAGTCAAACTCGCGCAGGTCCGCCGTCACGTTGAACGCGAAACCATGCGACGTGACACCCTGCGAGACATGCACGCCGATGGCGGCGATTTTTTTTTCGGCGATGGAGCTTCCCGGCAGCGTCCACACGCCGGTGCGCCCGCAGACGCGCTGCGCCATCACGCCGAAGTCGCCACACGCGCGGATGAGTGCTTCTTCGAGCATGCGAACATAGTCCACCGCGCCGAGGTGCGGGCCTTTGCGACCGGGCCACTCGCCGCGGAGATCGAAGATGGGGTAGCCGACGAGCTGGCCCGGGCCGTGATACGTGACGTCGCCGCCGCGGTTGATCTCATGCAGCTCCACGCCACGCGAGGCGAGAAATTCGTCGCTCGCCACCACGTTGTTGCGATGCGCATTGCGCCCCAGCGTAATGACGGGCGGATGCTCCAACAGCAACAGCGTGTCGCCGATCTTTCCCTGCTTGCGCGCAGCGATCACCTGCTGCTGGATGGCGAGGCCATCGGTGTAGCTGACGCGGCCGAGTTGGAGGAGGTGGATATGCAATCAAACAACTCATCAGACTTTGTGCAACGGAACCTCGAAAATACTCCCGTGCATATCAATTTCAATGCAAACATGGTCACTACGAATTTCGTTTGACAGTACAAACCAATTTCGCAACGCATGACCATGGCAACCCGACCTAGCAATAGACCATTCAGGAGATAGGGCTTTAACCAATGTGGCTGTTTGGATTTGGAGAAAATCACTCTGCATTATGGAGCCTCCTACAGAGTTTTCTCATCGAATTCAAATCAACGCAAGCCTCTAGTGAGAAATCTTTTTGGTCCTTTTATACGTTGATCGCCATACCTTCGACGCTGGCAAATGCATCCAGCAGCGCCTCGTACACCGTGGGATGCGCGTGGATGGTGAACATCATCTCTTCCACGGTCGCCTCCAGCTCCATCGCGGTCACGGCTTCAGCAATGATCTCCGTTGCGAACGGGCCGATGATGTGTACGCCGAGAATCTCGCCGTACTTCGCGTCGGCTACGACCTTCACAAAGCCGTCGTGCGAATCCAGGATGGTCGCCTTGGAGTTGCCGACGAAGGGAAACTTGCCGACCTTCACCTGCAGCCCCTTCTCCTTGGCCTTCGCCTCCGTCAGGCCGACGCTGGCGATCTGCGGCTCGCAGTAGGTGCAGCCGGGGACGCGTTCGCGCTTGACGGCGCGCGCATACTTGCCCGCGAGCTTGGCGGCGACCACCATGCCGCACATCGATCCGGTGTGTGCAAGCTGCGGCATGCCGGCCACGATATCGCCGATGGCGTAGATGCCGGGCTCCGCCGTCTCCATCCACTCGTTGGTGAAGATAAAACCGCGTTCGCTCTTGATCTTTGTCTTGTCCAGTGCGATGCCTTCGGTGCGCGGCGCGCGGCCCACGGCCACCAGCACCTTCTCCGCTTCCTTGACGACGGGCTTGCCGTCCGCGCCGGTGAAGCTGACCTTCACGCCGTCTTTGGTGCGCTCGATCTTGGTGTCTTTCACGCCGACATTCACATCGATGCCGCGCTTTTTGTAGATGCGCGCCAGCTCCTTGCTGACGTCTTCGTCTTCCACGGGGACGACGCGCGGCAGCGCTTCAATCACAGTTACCTCTGCGCCGAAGCTGCGGAAGATGGATGCAAACTCCACGCCCACCGCGCCGGAGCCGATCACGATCAGCGACTTTGGCTGCGCGGGCAGCGAGAGAATCTCGATGTTGGTCAGGATGCGGTCGTCCGGCTTGTAGCCCGGCAGCATGCGCGCGTCAGAGCCCGTGGCGAGCACCAGCTTCTTCGCCTTCACCTCGCTGGCCTTGCCGTCGAGGTCGACAGCGACGGTGAAAACGCCGTCTTTCGCGCCGCCGGTCAGCTTGCCGAAGCCGTTGATGATGGTGACCTTGTTTTTCTTCATCAGGAAGTCGAGGCCCTTGGTGTGCTTGGTGACGATCGCGTTTTTGCGCGCGACGACCTGCGCCCAGTTGACCGTGCCCTTGTCCACGCCGTCGATGCCGTACTCCTTCGCGTGCTTCAGATGATCCCATACCTCGGCGGAGAAGAGCAGCGCCTTGGTGGGAATGCAGCCGACCTTCAGGCAGGTGCCGCCCAGCGCCGGCGTCTTCTCAATCAACGCGACCTTCAAGCCGTACTGCGCCGCGCGAATCGCGCAGGTGTATCCGGCGGGCCCGCCGCCAACGATTGCCACATCAAAAATTGTCTCTGCCAAGGGAAAGCTCCTGAAGTACTGCTGAACTATTTAGATTCCATGCTACGGCAAACGATGCAGTGGGCGCATCTGAAGGTCGCTATTCGGGCACGACTACTGGCTGGGATGGAGGACATGTCCATTTTTGCAGACCACATGAGGCGCATTTTCTGCGAAATGGATTTGATCTAAAGCCCAAGGGCTTCCATCCAAAGAAATGCTCGCCACAATTAGGACACCGCCAAAAAACTAACCGTCCCCAGGTGTAAAAAAGAAAACTAAAACCGACTAGAAGGGAAACCACTGTAAGCGTCCAAAAGACAAAGTCAGGGAAATATTTCCCCGTGCTGGCATGGATGAGTCGACTGAGATCAGAAGGAAACCGACCAAGATAGCTGCAGCCGAGCCAAGCAAAAAATGCCTGCCAACGCAGCTTTCGATAGTGTTTCCAACGCTCTTCGCACGTCATCTCTTACCCCAGCACCTTCGCTGCCGCCTGCGCAAAGTAAGTCACAATAAACTCCGCCCCAGCCCGCCGAATCCCCAGCAGCGACTCCATCATCGCGCGCTCCGGCTCCAGCCATCCGCGTTCGAAGGCGGCATGCAGCATGGCGTACTCACCGGACACCTGGTATGCGCCCATCGGCAGATCCATGCGCTCGCGAGCGGCGTGGATCACATCCAGGTACGGCATCGCCGGCTTCATCAGGATCATGTCTGCGCCCTCGGCGATGTCCTGCTCGATCTCGCGCATCGCTTCGCGCACATTCGCGCCATCCATCTGGTAGCCCCTGCGGTCGCCGAACTGCGGGGCGGAGTCTGCCGCCTCGCGGAACGGCCCGTAGAAGGCTGAAGCGAACTTGGCCGCGTAGCTCATGATGGGCGTCTGTTGGAAACCTGCGGAATCCAGCTCCGCGCGAATCGCCGCGACGCGGCCATCCATCATGTCGCTGGGGGCAACGATGTCCGCACCCGCCGCGGCAAGCGAGGCAGCCGTCTTCGCGATGAGAGGCAGGCTGGCGTCGTTATCCACTTCGCAGTCTGCGCCGGTGCCGTGCAGCACGCCGCAGTGGCCGTGGGAGGTGTATTCGCAGAGGCAGACGTCGGCGATGAGCGCAACGTTCTTTAGCGCGGATTCTTTTTTCAACGCGCGCAAGGCCTGCTGGGTGATGCCGTCTGCAGCGTATGCGCCGGTGCCCTTCTCATCTTTTTCCGAGGGGAGCCCGAAGAGCAGCAGCCCGCCGATGCCGAGCGCGGCAGCCGCATTCGCTTCCTTCACCGCCTCATCGATGGAGAGGTTGAAGACGCCGGGCATGGAGGTGACGGGTTTGCGCACGCCTTCGCCGGGACAAACGAAGAGCGGCTGAATGAACATCGAAGGGCGCAGGTGGGTTTCACGCGCCAGTGAACGCAGCGCCTCAGTCCGGCGCAACCGGCGCAGGCGGGTAACAGGGAATTCCATGGCTAGATTCTACTCGGGGTCCTGCGTCTGCGCTTTACTTCGCGCCGCAGACGCAGGCGGTGTAGTCTGCCGCGTGGGTATTGGCCAGCGCGCAGACGTAACTGGGCCAGAACGGCGTCAGCTCCCGCGTGAGCGTGCCGGAGGTGTAGAAGCGCATGTAATCCTGGCTGGGCTGGGCATCGGCTTTGGCATCAGCCGTAAAGCCTGCGATCACCTGGCGCAGCGTCGCGGGGGTGAATCCGCCGTGCCCGTAGGTGGTGGAGAAGGTGTACTCCGGCGTCCAGGCGCTGCCCTGCGCATCTGCTGCGGTGTAGACGGTGTAATCCGCCAGCGTCGCCGTGGCGGGCTCTATCTTCGCCACCAGGAACGATGGGCGGTTGCCATTCACCGGCGAGATAGACGGCACCAGCTTCAGTGCGACGGCCTGGCTCTGCACGCCGGCGGCCGGCTGTGCGGGGCCAAGCAGGCGCAGCTCATCCATATGCGTATGCGCGAAGATGGCGAGCGGTATCTCGCTGGCGCTGGCGGCAACCGTATCGCCCAGCACTTCGCTGCTCATGAACATCTTCGGCTTTGCGCCGCTACAGACCGCGTCGGGCCCGTGGCTGAGCGTGCTGTAGGGGTTCACGCCGGGCGGGATGTGGCCCATCACCCACACGCGCTGGTGCAGTTTGCGCGCTGCGTCCAGCTGCTGCTGCAGCCACTGCATCTGCGCTGCGCCGGGTGCGGCATCTGGCTTGCCGGAGCAGTGCAGGTAGCCGGGGCTGAGAAAAATATCGTTCACCACGATCAGCCGGGTCTGCTGCATGGGCGCAGCCATGGTCACGCTGTAATAACCGCCAGTGGCAAAGTCTTTCGCCGCCGCCGCTGTCCACGTAGAGCCAACGCCGCGGCCCACGATCTTCGCTACAGCCGCCAGAAACGGTGTGCCGGTGTCCAGCGTGTAATCGTCACAGTTGGAATCGTTGTTACCCAGCGCGAGGTAGAGCGTGGCGTGCGGCAGCGCCTGCTGCAGCTTCTCCGCCTGATACTGTAGCGTCTTTTCGACGAAGGAATCGTAGTTTGCCGCGGTGGCGCCGGGCATGGTCTGCGCCCAGCGGCAGGCGAATTTGTGCGCCATCAAGTCGCCGCTCACAGTCACAAAGCGAACCGCTGCAGCGTGCTCACGGATGGCCTGTAGCGCGGAGTTCAACAGGGCGTAATCCGTGTCTTCACCCTTCGCCTTGCAGGCGATCTGCAACTTATCGAGGTCCGCTTGCTGGCTGGACGAGGCGGGCGCAGCAAGGATCGCCTCCCAACCACTCTCAGGCGCGGCAGCCAGCGCTTTCACCTTTGCGGGATCGTGAAACGGATCGAAGTGGATATCGCTGATCATCAGCGCCGAGGCTGTGTTCGCGCGCGTGCCCGGCGCAGCATAAGCCGCGCAACTAAGCAGTAACAGACAGACTACGGAGACCACGCGCGCGCGAAGCGCGCAAAATTTTAAAATCATCGGCACCTTCGATCAAGACGCACATTAAGTATCGCCGATTCTACCCATACCGTATGACAGAGCAAGAAAAACCCGGCCAGTAAGCCGGGTTTGCACGCTTTAACCGTAGCTACTTCAAAGGAAGAACTTGTGGGGATGCTTTCCGTAGACGCTTGGAAACTGCCGTAATATTTTCAGCCTTTGGCAGGTTTTCAGGCATCGTTCCTCCGATGTCTTTGATCGTCTGCCGAACTTTCTTGCCTACATCATGATGGGCTTGATTGGCTGAATCTTTCCCGCGAATTTTTTCTCTGCGCAGCTTATCCTCGGTTTGTGCGATGAGATATGACGCATAGCGAGTAAGCCTAATGTTTTCAATTTCTCGGGCTGCACCAGATCCAATCTCGACCATTTCGTTGATGTCAACAAAATGGTTCTCTACGGCTTGCCCTGAATTGACACACGCTTCTTTGGCTTTTTGTACAACGGTAAGGAAATTCCTGTATTCCGCATACCCTAAAAGTTTTTGAAGATCGCGCGCGTGCCAGAATTCAACGCCACCATCATCAACTTTGGAAGCATCTTCAAAAGCATCAAGCAATCTATCAACGGATGTCTTTGCTACTTCCGATGACACTGCACCTGCTTGACGAGTGTCCGCAGTCTTATTGGGTTTGAATGCTTGGCCAAAAGCTATTTCTGCTAGTTTGTTAGCCCGAGTATTTTCTTCCGTCATAATCCTGGAGCCTTACTTCAGATGCGCATCGGCATGATGATGTAGCGGTACTTGAAAGCGTCGTCGGGATCTTCGGGGCGCATCTGGCCAGCGCTCTGCGCGTCTTTGAACTCCAGCCGCACTTCGCTCACGCTGCCGATGGCCTTGAGGAAATCCAGCAGGTATTGTGAATTAAATCCGACCACGATGGCGTCGTAGTTGTACGGCGTCTCGATGGAATCCTCAGACTCACCGGCATCTGTGGAAGATGAGGAAAGCTTGAGTTCGTTCTGCTCAAGCCGCAGCTTGATGGCGCCGGAACGCTCGTCGGCAAACTGCGCCACGCGCAGGATGCAGGCGTTGAGCTCGTCTGCCTTCACGATCACGAACTTGTTGTTGTCGCGCGGCAGCACGGCTTCGTAGTTGGGGAACTGGCCGCTCAGCTTGCGCGAGGTCAGCACCCGGCCGCCCACCTTGAAGAACAAGGTCTGCTCGTCGTCAGCAAACTCCAGGAACTCTTCTTCCGTGTTGTTCAGCAGGCCCTGCAGCTCGCCCAGCGCCTTACGCGGGATCAGCGTCTTCTTCTCGCCGTTGATGCCGACCAGGGCCTCGCCCGTCTTCTCGACGTGTGCCAGGCGGTGTCCGTCAGTGGCCACCATCGCCATCGACTCAGCCTTCAGCGCCAGCAGCGCGCCGTTGAGCGTGTAGCGCGATTCTTCGCTGGAGATGGCGAAGATAGTCTTCGCGATCATCGCTTTCAGCGATGCGACCGGCAGCTTGATGGCGTCGTTGGCGGGGAACTCCGTCACCTGGGGGAAGTTTGCGCGCGCCATGCCCACCATCTTGGTGTTGGAGCGGCCGGCGCGAATCTGCACCCAGTGATTCTCCATCTGCTTGATGGAGATCTCGCCCTCGGGCAGCAGCTTGATATAGTCGTACAGCTTGCGCGCAGGCACGGTGCAGGCGCCGGGCTTCTTCACTTTGGCCGCGCACGATGTCTTCAGCGACTGGTCGAGATCGGTGGCGGTGATCGTCAGCCGGTCCTCGTCCGCCTCAAATAGAAAATTTGAGAGGATTGGGATGGTGGTCTTGCGTTCCACCACGGATTGCGCCGCGGTAAGTTCGCGCAGCAGCTCGGCACGGCTTACGCTGATCTCCATGGTGCTGCTGGTGGTAGCAGTGGCGGTGGGCGCTGGATTGGTCGCGGTAGTCACGATTGCATTTCTCCGATTCTGAGTGACGGCGTACTTCCCCGATTGTAGTGAGAAAGCGCGCCGTGCGATACGAAGATTTTATGTGGGAAAAGTGTACGCTGCGTGGAAGCCGCGGCCAAGACGCTGCCGAGGTACCCATGTCGCTGCGTCTGGATGCCTGCGATGCTACCGTGCGAGTGGGGTTATTAAACAAAGGTAAATAGGAACAAGTACGTAGAAGCAGTAACCGTTCGCTGCGGAAAAGTGGATTTCAAGGCCAACCCGCGATGAATCCTGCAGATAGTCTGCGTACGCGTTTTAGAAAACCGGCCACCTGCGGTATGAACAATGCGGAGGACTGGCGCCGATCTTTTACCAGCGTTCCAGTTCTCCCACTTCCCCACAGCCGCTCCAGCGGCATGCCCGCGAAGCGCTGCACCGTTAGGTGGAAATAGCGTCCGAACCCGCGTCATTCCTGCCTGTGCGTACTGCCTGCATTTCAACAGGAATGTGAGCAGGCTGAGGAAGACGAGGAAGAAATCTTTGACGGAGGGTTCGCGCTAGTGCGAGTTCCAGGGCATCTTGCTGAGTACGATTCCCATGCCGCAAAAGTCTGTAATTCCGGCGAAGACCAGCCCGGCGCCGACAAAGGCCGAGAGCGCAAAGAATCCCGGTTGGACGAGCCAACCCAGCACCGCACCCAGCAGTACCAGCGAGCCTGCGGCGATGCGTACCTGGCGCTCCAGCGGCAATACCTTCCGTCTGTCCTGGCTGCGGATCACTGGCAGCCCGGCTTTCTCCCAGGCCTGGGTGCCACCCTCGATGGAGTAGACCTCGAGCACACCGGCCTGTAGCAGCCGCTGGCAGGCTGTAGAGGAGCGTGCGCCGCTATGGCAGAGCACATACAGGCGTCCATCCCCTTCGTTGCGCAGAGCGGCAGCGTCAGCTGGATTGAGTTGGTCCAGTGGCATCAGGTGTGCGCCCTGGGCATGTACCGTGGCGAACTCCGCCGCGGTCCGCACATCCAGAATTGCCGGCAGGCCGCCCCGTTGCAGGGTATGGCTGAGTTCCGCTATCGAAATGGTCTTTATTTTCGTTACCGCAGCGCTCATTGAGCCGCTATCTCAGTGGCGACGGGGGCCAGAATATCCAGTGCTTCCACAACGCGGGGCAGATAGGTGTAGGTAGGCCCGCCCTGCATCAGCACGGCCACGCTGGCGGCTTCCAGAATCTGTTCGCGGGTTGCGCCGGCCTTCAGGCAGGCCTGGATGTGCGAATAGATGCAGTTCTCGCAGCGTACGGAGAGCCCAATGCCCAGCGCGATCAGTTCCTTTTCCATCACCGACAGGGTTCCAGGCTGGAAGGCGGCTTCGTGCAGCGCGCGGAAACCCTTGACCACATCGGGCATCTGGGTGCGGACGGGCTTCATGGCGGCGGCTACGGTCTCGTAATACTGCTGGGCATTGGTTTGCATGGTGTTCTCCGTTACAAAGACGTTATGCTGTTCTGGCTGACACGAGCACAATTCAACTATATTGCTCTATAGTGATATAGTCAAGTTAGACCATGAAGAAGACCAACCCAACCCGCAAACCATGTAGAAAGCTGGATGAGACCCAGCTACAGGCCGTAGCGCAGCTCTTCGGCGTGCTCTCCGAGGGCAGCCGCCTGACCATCCTGCAACTGCTGCAGGGCGGCCCACTGAGCGTCGGCGAACTGGTGGAGCAATCCGGATTGAAGCAGGCGAACGTCTCTAAGCAGCTCGCCAGCCTGCTGAATGCGGGCGTCATTGCGCGCAGGCAAGAAGGCAACCGCGCCATCTACTCCATTGCGATGCCGCTGGTGTTTGAGCTGTGCGATACCGTCTGCCGCGGCGTGGCGCAACACGCGGCGGAACGTGCCGCTGCGCTGAAGGTTTAGCCCCCGCTTACCGCACTACCATGCGCCGAAGGGCATGTTGCCCTCAATGCGTAATGCATACGGCATCGCACTGTCCCCGTTCCCCCGCGGCAGCTCAACCTGCAGCGATTCCGCCGTCTGCCGGAACTTCAACGACGTATTCGTACCCACAAGGGTGACACGCTCTACCTTTGCCTTATCGAGAGCGAACGCTCGCAGTGTTGCCGCCGTCGCGGGGCGTTTATAGCCAAAGGCGTACACGCTATTTTTCTGGCAGGTGAAGCGGAAATCCGCCTCTGATGGCGCGGGCAGATGCGGATGCTCAAGTTTGGGTCCGGCCACGGCGGTGGAACCGCCCTTCCAGTCGCCGGGCGGCTCAGTGGGCACAAGAGGACCTTCGCCGAATACAGCCCATGGCCGCGCGCCGTAGATACCTTCTCCGTGGATCTTCAGCCACGCGCCCACCGCTCGCAAGGCCTGCTGCTGCGCTGCCGGAATGGAGCCGTCGCCCATGGGAGAGATATTCAGCAGCAGATTGCCGCCCTGGCTCGCAACCTGGATGAGCTCGCGCGTGATGGATTCTGCGGAGCGGACGGTCATGCCGTCGGTATAGCCCCATGTACTGCCCAGCAAGTCGTCGCACTGCCATGCGTGCGGATAGATCCACTTTGGCGCTCGCTCCTGACCCTCGAAATCCTGCACCGTGCCGAAGAAGTAGGCCACATCCTTCGTCGCCAGGGTGACGCCGCGGCCCCATTCGGCGGCGCGATTGTAGTAGTAGGCCGCGGCCTGCAGCTTCACTGCGTCATACGCACGGCCGTTCACGCCGTTGTCGAAGTAGATCAGCTGCGGCTCGTACTTATCGACCAACTCCTGCACACGCGCGAGCCAGTCCTGCTGGAACGCCTGGGATGCGTTTGAGTTATTGAATTCGCCCGGCACCGGCGGGCCATAGAATCCCGCATACTTTGGATCAAACTCGTCATTGGGTACTCCCGGCGCGGGATAGCCAAAGCTATCGTGCTCCATGCGATGGCTGGAGCAGCCGAAGATCAGGTTGTGCGCCCGCACCTCGCCCGCCAACTCGCCCATCAGGTCGCGCTTCGGGCCTATCTTGCCTGCGCACCACGGCGTCAGAGCGCTGTCATACATGGCGAATCCGTCGTGATGCTCGGCCACCGGCACCACGTAGCGCGCACCGGCCTCCGCAAAGAGCTGCGCCCACTCCGCAGGATGATAGTGCTCCGCCTTGAACAGCGGGATAAAGTCCTTGTAGCCGAACTTGTCCGGGGCACCGTAGTGTTCCGTGTGCCACTTCACATCCGTGGTGTACATGTGGCGCTCGTACCATTCGTTGATGCGCGCAGGAATGGAGTAGAGCCCCCAGTGAATGAAGATGCCAAACTTCGCCTCGTTGAACCACCCCGGGACGCGGTAGTTGTCGCGCAGCGACTCCCACGTTGGCTGGAATAGGCCTGCCAGCGCCGGCTTCGGCTTGGCATAGGCATCGGGCTGCCCAGCCGCTGCGCCGGTTTGCGCATGCAGCCCACGAGGCATAAGCGCTGCCGCGCCCAGTGCGAGAGTGGAGGTAGAAAGAAAGCGACGCCGCGATGTATGCATGAAATGTGCGCTCCTGACCGCACAGCCATCATACTGCGATTCTTCACGAGGCGAACAAATGAAAATCCCCGCCAATCTGGCAGGGATTTTATTGGGTCGAATGGATCTTCCGCAGCCTTAGCTGAGCGTCTCCATCAGTTTGTTGATGGTGCGGTTCAGGTCCTTGTCTACGCGGCGCAGCTCATCGATCTTGCTGATGGAGTGCATCACCGTCGTATGGTGCTTCCCGCCGAACTGGCGTCCGATTTCAGGAAGGCTGGCCTCCGTCATCTGCTTGGCCAGGTACATGGCGATCTGCCGCGGCACCACGATCTGGCGGGAGTTATTCTTCTGCTTCAACTCCGCCACGCGCATGCCAAACTGCTCGCTCACCGCGCGCTGGATGGCTTCAATCGTGATCTTGCGCACCTGCGTATCAATGAACTGCTTCAGGCACTGCTGCGTGGTCGGCAGCGTGATCTCCACGCCGTGCATGGAGCACCACGCGATCAGCCGCACCAGCGCACCCTCCAGCTCGCGCACATTGGTGCGCACGTTCGATGCGATGAACAGTGCAACGTCCGTGGGCAGCTGGGTGTGTTCGCTCTCCGCTTTCTTTTGCAGGATGGCGACCTTGGTCTCCAGGTCTGGCGGTTGAATGTCGGCGATCAGGCCCCACTCAAAGCGCGAACGCAGGCGGTCTTCGATCTCGGCCAGCTCTTTCGGAGGCCGGTCGCTGGCGATCACGATCTGCTTCATGCTCTCGTGCAGCGCATTGAAGGTATGGAAGAACTCCTCCTGCGTGCGCTCCTTCTGCGCCAGGAACTGGATGTCGTCGATGAGCAGCACATCCACGTTGCGGAAGCGGTCGCGGAAGCTGGTCATCTTGTCGTAGCGCAGCGAGTTGATCATCTCGTTGGTGAACTTCTCGCTCGATACGTAGCAGATGCTGGCCTGCGGCTGACGGCGCTTGATCTCGTGCCCGATGGCCTGCATCAGGTGGGTCTTGCCCATGCCGACGCCGCCGTAGAGGAAGAGCGGGTTATAGGCCTTGGAGGGGCGTTCGGCCACGGCGAGGGCGGCTGCGTGGGCAAACTGGTTGCCTGCGCCGGCCACAAAGCCGTCAAAGGTATAGCGCGGATTAAGCTGCGCCGCTGAATTCCAGTCAAAACGGGATTGTTCCGGCCCGGGCAGTACGCCAGCCTGGCTGCGGCCGCGCGGCGCATTGGGCGAGTGGCTGGGCTGCGGCGCAAATCCGCCGTCCTCGCGCACTCGCGGCACACTGGGATCGTCCTGCGGCGTCACGAAGACGAAGTTGTCGACGTCCAGCTCAAGCTGGTCGATGGCTTCGTTGATCAGGTCGGCGTAGCGGTCGCCGATGTGCTGAAACTCTGCCGCCGGAATCCGGACATAGAGCGTCTTGCTGTTGATATGCGAGAAGCGCGTCGGCTTCAGCCAGGTCTCGTAGGACTGGCGATTGATCTTTTTCTCCAGTGCGCCCAGGATGCGGACCCACGGATTGAGGACGGCAGTTGCTGTCGGAACAAATGACATCGTTTCGTACCCTTCTTGCCCCAACATCGAATGTCTGCTCACTGAACCCCATGCAAAAAAATGAAAGAGCAAAGAAATCAAAGACCGCGACCAACGCAGTCCGGTGTAAAAAACTTCTTTGCCTGAAGCCTGCCTGTCGCAGATGCGGCCAGACGGGGGATACCCGGGGGTTTGTAGTGTGAGCAAAACAACTTCGATGTAAAGAAAATCTCAGCTGTTGAACGGACTTGATAGTAGCACGGAAAACTCGGCCTTGAAGCATGCTATGTCAGCAAAAATTTTTCACGTGAAAGTTTGCACCATTCTTTGTGAAGAATCGAATCACCCGCGCCAATCAAGGCTATTTGCAAACCCACTTTGGAAGAAAGTTTTCAAATTCATCCTTTCGTGTATGCAGTTCTGTGCTATTGTGTGCTCCGCTTTTCGTGATGTGATGCACACACTGCAGCGTGCGCATCACACTGCAATGCGTTGCACGCAGACCAACCCATTGCGATGCCATCACAAACAGCATCACCACGCGTTCCTGATTTTTCTTCTCGATAACGGATTGGTGACGTGGTGGCTTCCTCACCTTGCTCTTGCCTTCGCTCAGCGCCGCAACGATCCTGCTGCAAGGTTTTGGCTGTGGCGGCATCGACGGGAACATCGCTTCGCAGGGAACGGTGATGCCAGCCCGATCCCCTTTTGACTTGGCGATTGGCCACCCGGGCAGGAGAACGCACCATATTGAGGGCATTACACTTCTGCGTTGGCGATTCGGTGGAAAACCGGGTATACTGGGAATTCGAAATAGATCGATTTGCAGGAGTAGTTTGATGCCGAAGCGTACCTTTCAACCCAACCGCCGCCACCGCGCCAAGACCCACGGTTTCCTTAGCCGCATGAAGAGCAAGCAGGGAGCCGCTGTGCTGTCTCGCCGTCGCGCCAAGGGCCGCCACAAGATTGCCGTAAGCGCTGGTTTCCGCGACTAACGTAATTTATCCATTTTGGAGTAAAAACAGCGTTTTCCCGCGCAGTTGTGCGTGTGGAAGACGCCTTTTTGCGTGAGAATTGGACTGGACCTATGCCTCTGGACGCTCCAATCTGCGTTGGCTCTCCCATATTCCGCCTGCGGAAGCACGCTGACTATCAGCGCGTCTACGCTGCCAGCCGCAAGCAATTTTCCAAGCAAATGACCTACTTTGCCGCGTTCCGGCCAGCGGGCGAGCTGCCTGAGAGCACGCCACGCGTGGGCCTGACCGCCGGCAAGGTGCTGGGCGGAGCCGTGGAGCGCAACCGCATCAAGCGCCGCATGCGCGAAGCCGTACGTATGCACCTGGGCGAGCTGCAACTGCCGCTGGACGTGATCCTGCATCCGCGGCGCAGCGTGCTCACGCTGGAGTTTGCCGCACTGGAGCGCGAGGTCCGCCAGATCTTTTGCTCCGTGCAGAATGCCGCAGCCAAAGGCACGCTGCCGCCACCGCAGCCGGAGAAGCAGCGCCGTGGCTGACGCTCCCGGGCCCGAAACAGGCCGCGATCGCCCCGCCCTGCGCCTGGGCTTCCTGGTCTACAAGAAGTTCCTCTCGCCGCTGCTGCATGCCTTCTCGCACCTGGCCGGCCCGCTGACCGGGGGATGCCGCTACCAGCCCACCTGCTCCGAATACGCCTACATTGCCATCGAACGCCACGGCCTGCTGCGCGGCGGCTGGCTCGCTGTACGGCGGCTGTTGCGCTGCCATCCCTTTGCCCGCGGCGGCGTAGACAACGTCCCGCTGGCCTGAAATTCTTTCTTTGCAGTGCATTTTCGCTCGACATTCACTCCCCGGGACGCGCAGAGGAGCGGCGGCGGATTTATCATCAAATCAACGCCGAAATTCATTGCGGCCTCAAGACTCTGCGCGGGCAATTCCCCGCCTGACTGGATAGGAACACTCTTTGGCTCAATATACGAACCCCAATCAACAGGGCGGCGGCGGTATGGACTCTTCCAAACTGCTGGTTTACGTCGTCATCTTCCTCGTTTTCTTCCTGGGGATGAAGTACTTCATGCCGCAGAAGCCTGCGCCAGCGCCACAGACCGCCAGCCAGAGCGCGCCGGCTGCGGCACCCGCCGCACCTGCTCCTGCACCGGCAGCCTCTGCCGCGCATGCATCGTCCGCTCCGGCCATTACCGCCAAGGCTGACACCGAGACCGTGGTGGAGAGCGAGCTCTACCGCATCACCTTCACCAATCGCGGCGCGCGCGTTACCTCCTGGATTCTGAAGAAGGAGAAGGACACCAGCGGCAAGCCTCTGGACCTGGTGCATCCCAAGGCGGCATCGCAGTTCGGCTACCCGCTCTCGCTCTACTCCACCGATGGCAACACGCTGAATGTGTTGCTCAACGGGCTTTACGTCCCCTCTGCTTCCGGTACGCTGACGGCGCCCGCCACGCTGAGCTTTGATTACGCTGACGGCAACGGCCTGGTGGTGCACAAGAGCTTCCGCTTCGACGAGAGCTACGTGATCCACGCGGAGACGCAGGTCACGTTCAACGGCGCGCCCGTCCGCAGCTGGCTCATCTGGCCCACGGCCTTCGGCGACCAGCAGCTCGGCGGCGACTTCGCTAACTCGCAGATTGACACCATGCAGAACGGCAAGGAGAACCATCTTGCCACCAAGAAGACCAACAACAACGGCATACTCGATGGCCCGTTTGACTGGGCCGGCGTAAGCGACCAGCACTTCGCCGCCATCTTCCTGCCGGATGCCGCGCAGAATGTTTCGCTCGTCACCTTCAACCACGGCCTGCAGGTTCCCGATAGCAAGGGCGATCTGCCCGCGCTCGGCGCAGGCCTGGCGGCAGACAACGGCCATACCCTGACGCGTCTCTACGTTGGCCCCAAGCTCTTTGACGTGCTCAAGAGCGTGCACGCCACCGGCAGCAACGGCGCGGCAGACGGCCCATCGCTGGAAAAGCTGATTGACTTCGGCTTCTTCGGCCCCATCGCCAAGTTCCTGTTCCTGGCGCTCTTCTTCGTCTACCAGCACCTGACCGGAAACTGGGGCTGGGCCATCATCGTGCTCACCGTCATCATCAACGTCATCCTGATGCCGGTACGCGTGATCACCATGAAGTCCGCGCTCAAGATGCAGCGCATCCAGCCGCAGATGGACCAGATCAAGGCCAAGTACGCCAAGTTCAAGGTAACTGATCCGAAGCGGCAAGACATGAACGCCGAGATCATGAAGCTACAGAAGGACAACGGCGTGAATATGTTCGGCGGCTGCATCCCCTCGCTGCTGCAACTGCCCTTGCTCTTCGCCTTCTTCACCATGCTGCGTTCGGTCACGGAGCTTCGCCTGCAGCACTGGTACTGGCTGCCAGACCTCACGGCGAAGGACCCGTACCACATCCTTCCCATCCTGATGGTGGTCACGTCGTTCCTGGTGCAGTTCTACACGCCCTCACCTGGCGTCGATCCGCAGCAGCAGAAGATGATGGCGTTCGTCATGCCCGCCTTCTCCGGCTGGATGGTGTGGAACTTCGCATCAGGCCTGGGCCTGTACTGGGCGACGGGCAACGTCATCATGATCGCGCAGCAGCTGGTGATGAATCAGACCTCCATGGGCCGCGAAATGAAGGAAATTGCAGCCAAGCGCGCGCGCCGCAAGGCCGGGCTCAGCGCCAACACCATCCAGGGCAAGCGGTAGCTTGCCGGAATAATCAACCTGCCGCGCTGCCCAACCGCAGCGCGGCGTAATAAAATTCGCAGGGAGACTTTGGACCATCATGGAAGATCTGCAACAGTCCGCACAGCGCATCGCAAACTTCGTTACCACGCTCACCACGACCGGCGGTCTGCGCCTGAAGTTCCGCATTACCGCGGGCGCCGGCGCTGAAGATCCTGACGGCTTCGAGCGCCGCGACATCTACGTGGAGATGAAGGGCCCCGATGCCGCTCTGCTGACCGACCGCGACGGCGAAGGCCTGCGCGCGCTGGAGACCATCGCCTCGCAGATCCTGCGGCTCGACCCCATGGAGCTGGAGCGCGTCTCCTTTGACGCCAACGACTTCAAGGCCGCCAAGGCGAAGGACTTCAAAGAGAAGGCTGCAGCCGCGGCCGAGACCGTCCGCGACAGCGGCGAGCCCTACCGCTTTGCGCCGATGAGCTCCCGCGAGCGCCGCATCCTGCACCTGGTGCTGAAGCAGTTTGACGACCTCAAGACCGAGTCCAGCGGCGAAGGCCCGCGCCGTTGCGTTGTG
>JARLFX010000473.1 GCA_031296355.1 Acidobacteriaceae bacterium | reverse complement strand
CCAAAACCCCAAAACCCCAAAACCCCAAAACCCCTAGGCGAGGCCGCAACTTCGCTTCTTAGTGCAAAGGGAGAATCTGCACAGTGAGCAATCTTAGGAAATACTTGCGATACGCTGTGGGTTATGCTTAGGGCTTATATATGTAAAAGGTCTTGTCATTCTCATCGCGCATCATATAGTCGCCCTCGATGAGCCACTCGATCTGCTGCTTTATGAACGCGGGCTCGGCCTTAAAGCATGTTATCTGCTTGATGCTTTCAGATATGAGGTCGTTGTGGCTGACACGGCGGCGGCCCTTCATAATCTTCACCAACACAGTCTGTATCTGCACAGCACGCTGCTTCTTCAGTATTATCTCGTCCCCCTTGCCGATCGCCTTGTACTCCTCCACCGTCTTCTTGTGCTGGGCCACAGGAATGAGGGCGGTCTTGAGACTGCTGGAAATGTAGCCCATGTTGAGCTTGATCTTCTCCTTCAGATCGCACTTCGGCGACTTAGCGTTCTCCTTCATGAGCAGCCTGCCGAGCCGTGGATTAATCAGGTTGAAGATCTGCGCGTGCATCACATCAGGGGGCAACTGTGTACCCGTCAGCAGCTGTTCATACGTGTAGGACTCGTTCTTGTTGTACATCATCATGATCGAGGTCTGGTACGTCGTCAGCACGAAGATGTAAGGCTTGGGATAGATGAGCGCCTTGACCTCGCAGTCGCCGGAGCCGGCCACACAGCTGATGTTCCTCCCTGCATGTGCCAGCTTGTAGAAGTCCTCGAACTTATTGAAACAGGAGTTGAGTTCTTCCGGAAGCCTGCACTTGGCGTTATGCTCGCATTGCCACAGTCCGGTGGTCAGCACCTTCATGCCGAACTCCATGCCCTGCAATGCGGCCGCTCCTTGTTTGGAGTGCAGGAACCCCTCCGTGATTGCGCGCGAAGTCTGGATGTCGCTCGCCATCTGCACATACTTGGAAACGTGCTGGGTGCCGAGCTCGATCTTGATCTTGGAGATGAGGAGCTCTTCGGTAGTATCGGAGATTGAAGTTCCCTGAAGAAGACGGGCGCCGTAGAGGGACTGGTGCTGGAGAGTGAAGGCATCCTGGGCGGTGAGCAGCTTGAAGATCGAGAAGGCATCCGACACGAACGCCTCCGCCATCGATTCCTGTCCCTTAAGCCCCTGGCGCATGAGGTAGTCGATGTATATGGCCAGGAACTTGGGTGCGAACTCGAAATCGCTCAGCACGCTCTTGAACGCCCTGTCGTTGGTCTTGAGGATGACGTCGTTGCCGGCGAAGCCGTCTACCATCAGAGTGTCCATCTCCCGCTTGAGCTCTATCAGCTTCTTCATGTATTCAACGGGGTCCTCAACGATCTTCTTGTCCTGCTCTATGTCCTTTCCGCGAGTGACGATGTAGGTGAGCAGCTTGTCGGCCACGGGCCTCAGGGTCTGCGGCTTTCTCTGCAGCAGCAGGGTCAGTGCTCTTAGTTCTTCCGTTCTCTTTTGCTTGATCAGATCTGAGGCGCCGGTGTGCTCTTTCTCAATGAGTTCCTGGGAATGGAGCACGATGACCGAGTTGTCTATCTGGTCCATCAACCGTGCGCACGACTCCCCGCTCAGCAGGTTCTTGCCCTTCTCCTCCTCCTTCTTGATAACGTCGGTGGCCTTCTTAACGTATTCGGGGCAGCTGTAGCCAGCTATCCACTTCTTGGACTCGTCGGCGTAGTAGTCGGCGACGACCTGGATGTAGCGGGCCTCAAACTGGTTGACGTAGGTAGAATCGTCGTGCTGGCCGTCCCACGACAGGTCTCCAGCGTCATCTTTGACGATGTTGGCGTTGGTCATGTTCATCATCTTGAAGCACTTGGCGCTGCGCTTGATTGCCTGCCAGTCTATCATCTCGCCCTCGTGTTCGGCCTTGAGCTGCTCGAAGATGTTCTTCACCACAATGTCCATCGACTTCTCTATCACCTCCTTTTGGAATATGTCCAGCCCTATCTGGCAGAGAGTCTTTTCCTTGTTGGCGCTTAGATACTCCCTCTCCAGATACGAGAAGACTTTGGACATCCAGTAAGCCAGCATAGTGTAGTTCTTCCAGTGAATTGAGAACTCGGTGATGACCTCCTTGCCAACCTTGCTGGAGATCTTGGGCATAGCGGACCGCTGGTCGTAGTCCGAAAGTGTTTCTTTGAAGAAGGCAACGAGGATTTTGTTGCCATTGTCGCTGAAGTCGCCATTAGATATATCTTTCACCAGTTGGAGCGCCTGCATGTACATGTTGCCCTTTGACATGTTCAGTCTCCCTGTATCAAGATAGTTTCTGATGGCCCCCACGAAGTTCAGCTTCAGATTGTCGAACCTGGCCTTGGACGCCGCGGATAGAGACATTATGATTGCTTGTAGTATTCCGACAAATATTATATAATAGTCAATGCATTCTGAGCACTTAAGCCTTCCCGCTGCCAGCTCCTGATACATATCCACATAGGCTTATTCATAAGACATATATAATGCCAGAACTGCACATGGCATTACCTTATTTTATAGTGTATAGTGGAGAGGAGTCAGAGTGCACAGCGCCACACATTGTCATATGTTGCCTTCCGTCGTTATCGCGCAT
>JARLFX010000472.1 GCA_031296355.1 Acidobacteriaceae bacterium | reverse complement strand
TTGCGCCCTCCTCGGCGTAGTACTCCGCCAGGCGGTGGCGGAGCCGGTTGGCCTGCACGCGGACGACGGAGTTGGTTTCCTGGTCGAAGGCGGCGCCACGGTCGAAGCACTCCACCCCGATGGAGTACTCCTTGATCTGGCTGGCCTCGCCCGCAAAGAGCTTTTCGCAAAGATAAGAGAGCAGCTGCGCGAGGATCGGCGCGCGGGCAAAGCACTTCGACTGGAGAACAGCCTCCAGTTCTGCGCGCTGAGCCTCGAGCTCGATGGGGACAAGGTTCTGCATGGCCGTGACCGGAATGCGAAACGAGCTAATGGTAGCGCGGTTTGGCCGATTCCGTTCCATGTAACGGTGTACCCCGGGGAAGGAAAAACCCTGTAACGGGATGTAACGCTGGCCGGCAGCGTACTTTTGCCGGGAAAAAGCGGCAGATGCAGGCCGTCTACTCTTCGGGAAAATAAGGCTGCTTGTTCTGCCCTGCACCCTGTAACGCGGGTGTAGCAGGTATAGCGTTGTGGGCGTTCGCAGAAGGCTCTCTACTGGTACTCGAAGCCGGGGACAGGCAAAGCACCAGCACTTGTCCTCTGCATGGAGGTAGCAATGCGAGTTGAGACGATGATCCTGTTAGCGTGCCTGGCAGTTTGTGCGGTTCCCTACGCCATGGCGGATCCACAGGCAGGTGCGGCGAAGGTAGAACAGATGGATAAGGCCAAGGCGGCCGAGATCAAGGGTGATGTGGCGCGGGTGCATGGCGACCAGGCAAGCGCGCTCGCCTGGTACACGACGGCGTTGCGCAACGACAAGCAAAACCCGCTGCTGTATGACAAGATCGGCGTCGCGCAATTGAAGCTCGGCAACCACCGCGGCGCGCGGAAGTCTTTCAAGCAAGCGCTCAAGATCGATCCGCGCTACGCCAATGCCCTGAATAACCTGGGCGCGCTGGCGTGCCTCGACAAGGACTACCGTGGCGCGGTCGTCTACCTGAAGCAGGCGCTGGCGCTGGACGAGCTGAGCGCGCCGACGCACATCAACATGGCAGAAGCATGGTCCGGCCTGGGCGAGATGGACCACGCCATGACGGAGTATGCCCGCGCCCTGGAGCTGGACAGCGATGTGCTGACCGATAACCAGAGGGGTCTGATGGCGCAGGTTTCTACGCCAGAGCAGCGCGCCCGCATCAACTTCCTGATCGCGAAGGCGTACGCGCGGCGCGGCAACGTGGAGCAGGCGCTGGAGTTTCTGCGGCGCGCCAGGGACGGAAACTTCCCGGAGATGCGCCGGGTCTACAGCGACGCGGACTTTACCCCGGTCTGGAAGGACCCACGGCTGCAGCAGATCGTAAAGCGGTAGGTTTTGCGGCCATTCCCGCCGGGAGCAGGGCTTGCTTTCGGCGGGAGTAACGTGTCGGCGCTCACATTCCGGTCTGGTAGCGAAGCTATAAGCTCACCGGAAGGCCAGCGTATGGGACACAACAACTCGTTGCTCAAGTGGCTTGACCGCCCGGCGGCGCACATCGCGACTGCGAGCCTTATCGCGGCCAGCATGCTGGTTGCGCTCGGCGTTAAGCTGCTCCTGCACAATCCGGCTATTCTCAACTGGGTTCTCTGGGCAGGCATAGCCGGAGCGAGCTTGCCGCTCCTGATCGCGCTCTTCCAGCAGGTGTTTCAAGGAAACTTCAGCGTCGATATCCTGGCGCTGCTCTCCATCGTGACGGCTCTGATTCTGGGGCAGTACTGGGTGGCGGCAATCGTCGTGCTGATGCTCTCCGGCGGCCAGGCGCTGGAAGGCTATGCCACGGGCAGAGCATCTTCTGTATTGAGCGCGCTGGCGAAACGCATGCCGCAGACAGCGCACCGCGCAGGAGAGCCCGGGGGCGATACTGCGATCGATGCGATTGCGGTGGGCGATGAGCTGCTGGTTTACCCGCATGAAATATGCCCGGTAGATGGCCTTGTAGTCAGCGGCCAGGGGAGCATGGATGAGTCGTACCTGACGGGCGAGCCCTTCCAGATTTCAAAAGCGCCTGGAACCAACGTACTGTCAGGCTCGATCAACGGCGACGTTCTGCTCACCATACGGGCAACCAGGATCGCCAGCGACTCCCGCTACGCGAAGATCGTGGAAGTGCTGCATGCCTCCGAAGAGAACCGCCCGCAGATACAACGGCTGGGCGACCGGTTGGGCTCGTGGTACACGCCGATTGCGATTGCCATAGCGGCCGCCAGCTGGTTCTTCAGCGGTCAGTCAGAACGCTTTCTGGCGGTGCTGGTGATCGCCACACCGTGCCCGCTGCTGATCTCGATTCCGGTTGCGATCATCGGAGCCATCTCCGTGGGGGCACGCTTCGGGATTATCATCAAAGACCCCTCGATCCTGGAGAAGATGGAGACCTGCCGGGTACTGATCGTAGACAAGACCGGCACGCTGACCCACGGAAAGCCAAGCGTTACGCAGGTAAATTGCTTTGGCAATATCTCCCGTGCGACGGCGTTGCAGTATGTGGCAAGCCTGGAGCGTTACTCCAAGCATCCGTTAGCCCTTGCCGTTTTGACGTGTGCGGAGAGCGAGGGCGTGGAGCTGCTCGATGCCGAGAACGTGTCGGAAGCGCCGGGAGCCGGCCTTACCGGGCATGTTCATGGGCATCTTGTCACCGTGACCGGGCGCGGCAAACTTTCGGCAGAGCTGGCCGCTGCCATGCCGCCGGTGACGCGCGGTCTGGAATGCGTCTTTCTGCTGGATGGAAGACTTGCGGGCGTCTTTCACTTCAACGACGAACCACGCGCAGAGAGCCTCCCTTTTCTTGGACACCTGGGCGAAAAACATTCCATCCACGAAGTGATCCTGCTCTCGGGCGACAGGCCGACCGAGGTAGATCTGTTCGCCGAAGGCATGGGAATCACCCAGGCGTACGGCGGCAAGAGCCCGGAAGAGAAGGTCGCATTTGTGCGGCAGAAGACAGCGAAGGTGCGTACGCTGTACCTGGGCGACGGCATCAACGATGCACCGGCGATGATGGCTGCCACCGCAGGCATTGCGCTGGGCGTGAACAGCGACATCACATCAGAGGCGGCAGGGGCGGTGATTCTGCAATCCTCGCTGACCGGCGTGGATGAACTGATGCACATTGGCCGCAGGATGCGCGGCATCGCCCTGACCAGCGCGGTTGGCGGCATGGGGCTGAGCCTGATTGGCATGGGCGCGGCATCACTGGGTTTCATCACCCCAATCCAGGGCGCCATCGCGCAGGAAGTGATCGATCTGCTGTCGATTCTCAACTCCCTGAGAATGATTCTTCCTACCGGCCCGCTCAGTGATTTTTCTTTGCCGGCTTCACACTCACACGAGAAGACGCTGCAGCAGTAAGCTCGTCAGGTGCAGACCGGCTGCCCGCTATTTGCCGATACAGAAGGTGGAGAAGATCAGGTTGAGCACATCGTCTGCCGTGGTGGCTCCGGTCAGGGTATCCAGTCCGCGCAGCGCGGCGTAGACGTCCAGCAGAAGCATCTCGTGCGGCACACCTGCGGCGACTGCGGCGTGGGCGCGGGTCAGACCTTCCAATGCGCTTTCAATCGCCTGCCGCTGGCGCAGATTGGTGAGCATCGCGGTATCGGCCTGCTGCGCGCTGCCGGCTGCGAGTTCAAGAATTAGCTCACGCAGCCTGGGGATGCCGTCTCCTGTGAGGGCCGAGACCATCAACTCGCCGGGGTGAAAGATTCCGCCAGTGGTCATGACCAGATCCTTCTTGTTCGCAACGAGAAGATGTTTTCTACCGGTAATTGAATTCAGCAACGCGGTTTCATGCAACTGTTGCTGCGAAGCGTCGCGCACGAGCAGCACAATGTCAGCGTCGGCCATCGCTTCGCGGGTCTTCGCAACGCCGAGGGTTTCAGCTTCATCGGAACTTTCGCGGAGGCCGGCGGTATCCACCAGATCTACAGGGATGCCGCCAATGGAGACGCGCTCGCTGACCAGGTCGCGCGTGGTGCCGGGTGCGGCGGTCACGATGGCGCGCTCGCGCTCGATCAGGCGGTTGAAGAGCGAGGACTTGCCTGCATTGGGCAGGCCGACAATTGCGAGCACAAGACCATCGCGCACGATGCGGCCATACGCGAAGCTGGCGGCGA
This sequence comes from Acidobacteriaceae bacterium, assembly GCA_031296355.1. The sequence continues at coordinate 1,089 of JARLFX010000472.1, read as the reverse complement.
GCTGGGTGAGCGGCGCGGTGACGGCCGCGAGTTTTTCTGCGATGACGGTGGCGGTCATCACGTCAATATCGTCTTCGGCAAAGTCGATGCCGGCTTCGAGCGCGGCGATGAGCTCAATCAGCGCCTGCTTGACCGGCTGAATACGGCGGCCCAATGCGCCCTCCATCTGCTGCGCGGCAACGCGCGCCTGGTGCAGCGTCTGCGCGTCGATCAGGTCGCGGACAGCCTCTGCCTGCGTGAGATCGATGCGGCCAGAGAGAAATGCGCGCTCGGTGAACTCGCCGGGATTCGCAAGCCGCGCACCCGCAGCGATGCACTGCTGCACGATGGCTTCGAGAATCACCGGCGCACCGTGCGCTGCGATCTCCAGCACGTCTTCGCCGGTGTAAGCGTGGGGCGCGGCAAAGAGTGTGGCGACGATCTCGTCGAGCGTGCCGCCTGCTGCATCCAGCAAAGTGCCGAAGCGCGCATGGCCCGCAGCGAGCGGGTGGCGCAGGCGCAGCATGGGCGCGACGATGCGCTGCGCATCCGGCCCGGAGAGGCGCACAATGCCGATGCCGCCGCGGCCGGGTGGGGTGGAGATGGCGACGATGGTATCTTGCGTCACCTGTTCATTGTATGGCTGCACAAAAGACAAAACTCAGCACGGATGACACGGAAAATACGAATCCATGCGGATTGAATACTTTAAATAATTTAATGCTCTATCCGTGTGATCCTGCACTTTCTGTGTCATCCGTGCTGAATCTTTTCTCTTTGCGCCGGGGCCGACGAGACTAGCGATTGCCGCCACGGTTGCCACCGTAGCCGCCGCGATTACCGCCGCCGCCACCACGGTTGTTGCCGCCACGTCCACCACCGCCGCGGTTGCCGCCGAATCCACCACGGCCACGTCCGCCGCCACGATTGCCGTTGCGGTCGCCATAGCCGCGATCTTCGCGGGGAATGTTGTAGTCGCCGGGATAGAGCACAACGCAACGGCGCGGGCCTTCGCCGCTGGACTCGGTCTTGAGGTCGTCAAACTGCTTCAGCACCAGGTGCAGGATGCGGCGCTCGCGGGAGCTCATCGGCGCAAAGCGGTAGGGCTCG
>JARLFX010000471.1 GCA_031296355.1 Acidobacteriaceae bacterium | reverse complement strand
GGGACAAGTGTAGTAAACACAATGAGGAAGCACTGATCACAGTTATGGCAATAGTAAGCACTAAGGAATACATATTATATAACCACCATGGCCGAGCACAGCATTTTGCCTATACTATACCTCGTGAATATGCTGTGTGTGTGAGCAGTCAGGTCACCATATAAATAAGTATCCATATGGCCATTAATATTATCTAATACTTGAATTGGCTAGAGATGAGCATCCTTCGCTCTGAAGATATGGGCCTGTTCACACTGAACGTGGATAAGAACTTTTCCTGGGACGTGATGGAGTCGCTCGGCCGCCTGTCCTGTCTCCATTTCGTCGACGTGAACAGCAGGGAACAGGTCTACAATCGTCCTTACTCCGCCATGGTCCGCCGCTGCGACGAAGCCCACCGTCGCATTCGCTACATCGAAAGTCTTTGCGAGCAATACAGGAAGAACTACCAGAACCCGCGCAGCGTCGAAGTCTTCATGGCGAACCTGCAGCAAACGATAAGCAGCAAGGGGAAGGACTCGATGGCGTACTTCGAGGAGATCGAGCAGATTCTCGAAAGCAACGAGGCGTTCTTCTTGCGCCAGCAGAAGGAGGCCGAGGCCACTTTCGCCAAGTACACCTCCGTTGTCCAGCATAAATACGTGCTCAACAAGGCAGCCGAGATAGTTATGGCGAGGTCAAGGTATGGTTTACGGATAAAAGCGGAGATAGTGCGGGAAGCAAGGGAACCTCGCTGAACATTCTGCCGCCCAGCGCCGGCCGCATCATCCAGGAAAAGGCCGGTATCAACTTCTCCTACATCGCCGGCCTCATCCCTCGCGAGGACTGCATGAGATTTAAACGGATGCTGTTCCGCAGGACTCGCGGCAACGTGGTTACGGTGCTGCAGGATGTGGAGAAGGTGATAGAGACGTTCGACAAGAAGGCGGAGGACAAGTCGCTGTACGTGGTGATATTCAGGGAAAGCGACATCCTGCGTGCGGGCGTTACCCGGGTCTGCGAAGCCTTCAGCTCCGAAATGTAGGCTGCGCTGATTTCACCGCCATAGATACGATATCGTGGGCGACGTCGCCGCCAAGGACGAGGAGCTGGACAAGCAGGTCCGCGAGTTCAAGCGCGTCTATGATGAGACTCGTTCCCAGGTAGAGCAGCGTCTTGAACTGCTGACAGTACCAGTCGCAGGACTGGACGGGTCGCCGCTGGCGAACTACAAGTGGTACTTCGACAAGGAAAAGACCATATACAATACGCTGAACATGATGAAGCCGGACAAGAACTGGTTCAAGGGGCTGTGCTGGTGTCCCTTGAACAAGAAGGATGAGGTGGACGACTCGATAAGGATGCTGAGGGAGAACAAGAAGGTGGTGTGCACCAACCTCAAGGAAGTCGTCGACCACCCGCTCACTCCGCCTACCTATTTCCGCACCAACGACTTTCTCCGTCCCTTCCAGGATATCGTTTACACATACGGTGTGCCGAGTTACCAGGAGGCCGACCCCAGTCTCTTCACCGTGGTCACCTTCCCGTTCCTCTTTGGCATAATGTTCGGCGATTTCGCGCACGGACTGGTGCTGCTGTCGATAGCCATATACGTCTGCATACGCAAGGACCACCTCATCAAGACGAAGTCAATGCTCGCCGAGGCCGTCGGTTTCCGCTATCTGCTGTTGCTCATGGGCGTCTTCTCGTCGTTCTGCGGGTTCCTGTACAACGACTTTGCTGCAGTGCCATTGATACTGGGAAATTCGTGCTACGACACCAAGATCGGCAATGGGCCCTTCTACAACCGCTCCGACCCCACCTGCGTCTATCCTCTCGGTATCGATCCTAAATGGTACGCCGCCTCCAACGAGCTCCAGTACATTAACTCCTTCAAGATGAAGATATCGGTCATTGTGGGAGTGTCACACATGGTCATCGGTATTATATTGAAAGGAATGAACGCGATATTCTACAAGAAGCCGCTGGACTTCTGGTGCGAGTTCGTTCCCCGGCTCATCTTCATGCTCGGCTTCTTCGGCTACATGAATATCATGATAATGATCAAGTGGACCACTGACTGGTCGTTCGTGGGGCAGAACGGCCCTTCGATCATCACGCTGCTTATTGGGCTGCCTCTGAAGGCTAGCGACCCCGGCGATGTCCCCCTGTACGGCGACGGCAGTAACCAGCGCTTCGTGGGCAACACCATCATGCGTAAGCTTATCTTTGCGACCTCGGCGGGTAGTCATCTCCGTTATCTGCGTCCCCTGGATGCTCGTTATCAAGCCTGCCTTCATCTACTATGAACACAACAAGATGCTGGAGGCCGAGGGGCCCCAGGCCATCGAGATGCACGAGGCCCTACTCAAGCCCAGCGACAAAGTACGACCGACGTATAATCGTGTGTAGGCAAAGGAGGACAAGAAGGACGAGGAACATGCGGAAGAGTTCGAGGTGCTGAAGAAGAAGCCGCACAAGTTCGACTTCTCCGAAATCGCCATCCACCAGATCATCGGGACTATCGAGTACGTGCTGGGCGCGATATCGAACACCGCGTCCTACCTCAGACTGTGGGCCCTGTCGCTGGCGCATGCCCAGCTTTCGAAGGTGTTCTTCGAGATGATCATGGGCAACTTCCTCTTCGTCCGCGGCAACGTCAACTTCATCCTGGTACTCCCACTTCTTTTTCACTCCGAGTAGATCTTCATTAGCTTCCTAATGCTGGCCTCAACAACCTTCGGCGTGCTTATGTGCATGGACGTGCTGGAATGCTTCCTGCACACGCTGCGACTCCACTGGGTCGAATTCCAGGACAAATTCTACATGGCTGCGGGCTATAGGTTCGTCCCTTTCACCTTCGTCTCTGTGGGACAGCAGAAGAAATAACACAGTTTACTAAAACGTTAACCACCATATCTATCGACTCTGACACATTGCGCTACTAACGTATTCGCCCTATTGTACATAGCAGTATGCATATTTGTATTCATGAGTTTATTGTGTGTTGTAACCCCTATATTGACCGTTGACGCATAGCACCAGCCCACATCTGGGGTTTTGGGGTTTTGGGGTTTTGGGGTTTTGGGGTTTTGGGG
>JARLFX010000470.1 GCA_031296355.1 Acidobacteriaceae bacterium | reverse complement strand
GTGCCAAAGTCGTCCAGCGCAAACGATACTCCGATGCTTTGGCAGGCATGCAGCACCTGCGAAGTCTGCACCACATCCTGCAGCGCGCTTGTCTCCAGAACTTCAATTTCCAGGCTGAACGGCTTGACGCTCGGATGCGCCGCAAGCAATTTGCTCAGACGGTCCACAAAATCCGGTTGCTGCAACTGCAAGGCGCCCACATTCACGCTGACTGGGATTTCCAATCCGGCAGCGTTCCATAGCTCCATCTGGGCAAGAGTGGTGTCGATCACCCACTCGCCAAGCTCGATGGCCAGCGAATGATCTTCGATCACCGGCAAAAACATGCCCGGCGGCATCAGGCCCCGCTCTGGATGCTGCCAGCGGATGAGAGCCTCGGCCCCCACCACCCTGCCGGTGCGCATGTTCACCTTGGGCTGGTAATAGAGAACGAACTCACGCGCTGCCAGTGCGGCGCGGATGTGCTCCAGGTTCTCATGCCGCCCGCGAACCGTCTGGTCGTGATCGGGATCGAAGATGTGGTAGCGGTTGCCACCCGCCAGCTTGGCCTGGTACATGGCCTGATCGGCCTGGCGCAGCAGCAGATCCGCATCCGCCTCTCCCGGCTGCGGATAAAACGTGACCCCGATGCTCGCTGAAACGCAGAGGCTCAGATCGCCGACCTGCACATGTTCTGCCGCGGCCTCCAGTAGCCAGTTCAGCACCGGAATGCTGGCTTCGGCATTTTCCAGATCGATCATCACGGCGACAAATTCATCCCCGCCCAACCGGGCCAGCGTATCGCCCTCGCGCAAAGCGCACTTCATGTTAAAGGCCAGAGACGTCAGCAGCCGGTCGCCCGCTTCATGGCCATGATGATCGTTGATGCTCTTGAACCCGTCCAGATCCAGTGATGCCACCGCCACAATTTGCTTGCGCCGTACTGCCTGGGCCATGGCCTGGTGCAGGCGATCGGCAAGCAGAGACCGGTTGGGCAGGTTCGTCAGCATATCGTAGTGGGTCACATGTTCCAGTTGCTGCGCATGCCGTTTCAGTTCCGTGATGTCTGTAAACAGTGCCACATACTGCAACACATTGCCGTTGGCGTCGCGCACCGCATTGATCGTCAGCACCTCGGCGATCATGTCGCCGTTTTTGGCTCGATTCCATATTTCTCCGGACCATTGACCGTCCTGGAGCAGCGAGCGCCACATGTTGGCGTAGAACTCTTCGCTCTGCAAACCAGACTTGAGCAGGCGCGGATTCTGGCCCAGCGCTTCTTCGCGCGTGTAGCCGGTAATGCGCGTAAACATCTCGTTTATTTCCAGAATCTTTCCGTCTGGATCGGTAATCGTGATGCCTTCACGGGCGTTGGTAAAGACGCTGGCGGCCAGGCGCAAACGCTCCTCGGTCTCCTTTTGCGGCGTAATATCCTCGGCAAACAGGATGATTCCGCCAACAGAGCCATCGCCGGTACGCCAGGGAATCACCTCCCAGCGTATCCACTGAACCGTGCCGTCGGCTCTTTCGAACCGGTCCTGATCTCCACGGAGCGTCTCGCCGGCCATTCCGCGGCGGTGGATTTCTTTCCACCTCTCCGGAATGTCCGGAACGACCTCGTAATGAACGCGGCCGATGATCTCCTCTTCCGCAATGCCGTACTCCTCCTGCCACCGGCGGCTGGCGACCAGGTAGCGCATCTCGCGGTCGAACATGGCCAGCGCTGCCGGCGCATGCTCGATAAATAATTGCAGCAGCTCCTTGTTTTCGCGCAGCGCGGCATCGGCTCGTCTGCGTTCGGAGATGTCCTCATAGAACATGACGATGCCGCCGATGGCGCCGTCCACGGTATGCCACGGGATGATCTCCCAGCGTATCCACTGAACCGTGCCGTTCGCACGTTCGTACCTGTCCTCTTCCGATCGCTGCCGCTCGCCCGCCAGTCCACGGCGGTGCGTCTCTTTCCAGCGTTCCGGAACATCCGGGTTGATCTCGTAATGGCAGCGCCCAATGATCTCGCGATCTGCAAGAAAGTGATCTCGAGCCCACGGCTGGCTCAACGCCAGGTAGCGCATGTCGCGGTCGAACATGGCCAGAGCCACGGGACTATTGTCAAGAAACAACTGCAGGCGATCTTTGCTCTCCCGCAGCGCTATCTCGATCTGCTTGCGTTCGGTAATGTCCTTGATTGTGCCGAGCATCTTCACCGGCCGCCCCTGGCCATCGAATTCGAGCCGCCCCCGGCCATGCACCCAGCGCACCAACCCGTCAGAGGGGCGAACGATCCGGTACTCCTTGTCAAAAAACTT
>JARLFX010000469.1 GCA_031296355.1 Acidobacteriaceae bacterium | reverse complement strand
TCCTACAGGGCCCCGCAGATGGCCTTCGTAAATCTCTCTGGATTCGGGCGGGCGCACTTTGGCAAAGTAGTTCTTTGCATTGAAGATTGCATTGCGCAAAGTGAAATTGACCTCGCCATGAAACTCCGGCGAGCCGGGCTTGGAGATGATCTCGATTCGGCCGCGGCCGGGACGCGCGAACTCGGCAGAATAGGGGTCGTTGTTGGTGCGCACTTCCTGGATGGCAGATGCAGAGACGCCAACACTCTTCATCTCGACACCATCAACAATGAGAGTGACTCCGCCGGAAGAGCCGGATGAGGCATCGAGAAATGGCGTGAGCGTCGCAATGTAATCCTGATCGAAAACAGGCGTGTTGCGCAGATCACTTCCGCTCACGGTTACGGTGTCTTGGTTTGTCGATGAATCGATCGTCGGCGCATCGTCGGCTCCAACCACCACCGCCTGACTGACCATCTCCGTACTGAGCTTAATTTTCATGCCGGAGACATTGGCGACTAGATGCAAAGGAATGCTTCTGGAGGCAAGGCCCATGTAAGCAGGAACTGTCAGAGTGCAGGCACCGGAAGGAATCCTGAGGAATTGGAAACTGCCTTTTGCGTCTGTTAGTGTCTGCGCAACAATCACCCCGGTTGGCTTCTCCACACGGATCGTCGCGCCGGATACAACTGCGCCGCTAGGGTCGACGATATATCCGTTGATGGACAGCAGTTGTTGGCCTGCTGCGGCAGTTGCCGTAACGAAGAGCCATAAAGCCAGCAGAACTACTTTTCTCAGCATGATGTTTCCATGATCGGAAAATCATGATGAAGGATAGCTGAAAGTATGCCCGGCTAGGGTTCTTTCGTCGCCCCGCTTCCGCATGGAGGAAATGTTCAGCCAGTCCTCAGCATTGCGGCAGTCGCACGGTGAACGTGCTTCCGATGCCGGGAGAGCTATGTGCAGTCACGGTTCCGCCGGCTCGCTGCACAATGGCGTGAATGATCGCGAGACCGAGTCCTGCTCCTCCGCTGTCACGCGATCTGGATTCGTCGCCGCGATAGAACCGTTCGAAAACGTGCGGAAGAGCCTCCGCGGAAATGCCGCAACCTGCGTCTTTGACGGTGAGACAAGAATAGTTGTCCCGGCTTTCAAGCTCGACGTCTACGCTTGTCCCATCGTCACTATAGTGGACCGCATTCTCGATAAGATTCTTCAGAATGGTATGCAGGTCTTCGACCGATACTCCCACAGAGAGCGGGTTTTCGGACGCGTGAACACGCAGCGTCATCCTGCGCGAAGCCAACAGCGGCGCAAGTTCCTGCTCAACGTCCTTGACCGCTTCCAGAGCGTCGCTGACAGGATCTTCCGTTTTGCGCGGCGTGGCGAGG
>JARLFX010000468.1 GCA_031296355.1 Acidobacteriaceae bacterium | reverse complement strand
TCGGGAGACTCCTCGCTCACTGAATTCTTTGGCGCAGGTTCACCAGCAGTCACTCCGCTCGCCGCTGCCGCAGTGAACGGCACTCAAGGTACAACCCCATGAGAAACTCCATACCCACTCCTGTCCACGCTACCGCTATTCTTCGTTTTCGTAATCGACCTTTAGGGATAAATGCCATGAGATCTAGTCTTATACTTCGTTCGGTCCTCGCCCTCTCTGCACTTGCAGTGCTCACCGGATGTGGCCTGGGTACAGGCCCTGCCGCTTCTTCCACCGTGACGCCGATTATTGCCGCGAAGCCCGTCGCAACGGGACGCGCCTTTGGCGGTCGTCAAGCTATCACTGGTGCCACGGTTCAGCTCTGGGGTGTCGGCACAAGCGGATACGGCTCTTCATCCACACCATTGACCTTCACCTACAGCGGCAGCTCGATCACTGCCACTACCAGTAACGGTACCGGAGTCGGGGGCAACATAACCAACGGGAACAACTCCCTGGCTGCCGGCAGCTTTACGCTCTCACCCGGCGGAACTCCGCTCTACACCTGCCCCGCGAGCAACCTCGTCTACATCACCGTAGTCGGTGGCAATTCAGGTGGCGGAGGCAACAATGCACAGAGCGTACTCATGGCAGGACTCGGCTCCTGCACCACACTGGTTGCAAACGCTGCCACGACTTTCATCGACATCGATGAGCTCACGACCGTCGCTACAGCCTATGCTTTAGCACGATTCAGTAACTCCTACTCTGCGATCGGTGCTCCATCCACTAACCAGACCGGTCTTGCCAATGCTTTCGCCACCATCAATGAGATCGTCAATACCACGACTGGCGCAGCCTCCGGCCCGGCACTTCCCGCTGGTGCCACGCTGCCCATTGCTGAGATCAATACGCTGGGGAATATCCTCGCATACTGCGTCAATAGTAATGGCACAACCGCCGGCCCCGGTGACGGCACTCCTTGTGGCTCACTCTTTGCAGACACAACACCATCTGGCGGATCTGCTCCTACGGATACATTTGGTGCAGCACTAGCTATTGCTCTCAACCCAGTAAACAACGCTATCTTTGGACTTACCTCCAGCTCCGGTCCCTACCAGACCGCACTTACATCCAGCCCCAATAACTGGATGATTGGAGCTCACTATACGGGAGGCGGACTGGCGAGTCCTACAGCGATTGCGGTCGACAATTCCGGTAACGTCTGGGTCACCAATGCTCCTGCCAGCCCTGCCACGGGTTCCGTCAGTGAGTTCTCCTCGATTGGTGTCGCGCTTTCAACTTCTGCGGGATACACTTCGGGAAGCATCAGCAGCCCGTCTGGTATAGCCATCGATACTTCTGGTAATGCCTGGGTCTCCAACTCCGGCAACAGCAGCGTCACCAAGGTCGCTCCTCTGGGAGCCTCCGCCTTGAACTACACCGGAGGCGGTCTCAATCTGCCATCTAGCATCTCAATCGATGGCTCCGGCAATATATGGGTCACGAACAAGGGCAACAACAGCCTCACCGAGCTTTCTAGTTCGGGTGGAGCACTATCGCCTGCCAACACTGGATACACCGGAGGTGGCCTCAGCCAACCGGTGGGGATTGCCGTCAACTCACAATAATTCGTCGCATATCCAGGAAACCAGGGTATCTAAACAATCCGGATGCCGGCAGCAAAGTCATCCTCGGTCCTCACGATAACAGCGGTGCGCCCTATGTGCTCATCGTTCAGGGAAAGAACCGGATTGCACCCAGAGATGGATTGGTCTGGGAGGTTTTGGGAGCAACGGGCAATCCTATATGAAGTTTACTTTCGATTACATTATGGACGGCAAGGACGGAATAGCCCGCTCTGCAAATCCTCAGTTGCGACAATTTACATTTGCGAAAACTGGCTCAACTCCGCTGGCCTCCCCACTTCTTCTTTCCAGACGGACGATTTTCTGGCCTCGATGCAAAATGCTCATTATTCGCCACGTGGTCCCGAGCGCCTATGTCGGCCCTCCTGGTCGATATCGTCTGGAACCTGCACATCACGGCAAAAGGGAAAATTGCAAGCGATGGTTATTCGGTCTGTTGGCGCTTACCCTTCTTATTACAGGAAGCGCTGTCGCTCAACAACCCGAGTACGTGCCATGGCAGGATCCAACGGTTACTGGCATACATAAGCTGCCGCCTCGCAATGTAGCGTGGCCCAATCCGAATGCGACCTCAGGCTGGAAGAGTGATTACGAACATTCGCCGTGGGTCAAGTCTCTCGATGGCCTTTGGTCGTTTCACTGGTCGCCCGATCCAGACTCGCGGCCCAAAGACTTCTATAAAGATGGTTACGAAGTCTCTCATTGGAAAACGATCGCGGTACCGTCGAACTGGGAATTGGAAGGAGAGAAGATCGTCCCGGTCGGGCGACCCGTCTATGGGGTGCCAATCTACACAAACTATGTCTATCCTTTCGCCATGCACCCACCGCGGGTCATGGACACCCCACCGTCAAACTGGACAAGTTACTCACAGCGTAATCCTGTGGGTTCTTATGTGACAGAGTTCCAGTTACCAGCGCAGTGGGGGCGCGGCCGCACGATTCTACACTTTGCCGGTGTGCGGTCAGCGATGTTTATGTGGGTGAACGGACAGAAGGTCGGTTACAGTGTCGACTCCCGCTCGCCAGCGGAGTTCGACATCACGGATTTCCTTCATCCTGGGAACAATAGCCTTGCCGTGGAGGTCTATCGCTTCTCGTCCGCTTCCTATCTTGAGGACCAGGACATGTGGCGGCTGAGTGGAATCTTTCGTGATGTTTTTCTTTATCACACACCTGAACTCTCCCTCTGGGATTTCTCTGTGTCTGCGGCTCCGGAAGATGAGTATAAGAGTGGAGCGATTTCGCTACGCTATACGATCCGTAATGCAACGCTGGCAGAAGCGAAGGGGTTGAGAGTACGTCTGAGTCTGCGCGATCCGCGAGGGCACCTGATTGGACGAGGTGCCTTGATTGATGCGGCGGTCGTCTCGGCCCCCCCCGGCTATTCTTCTGAGCAGCAGACGAATTCTGCATCCATTCGGGCGCCTCAGCTCTGGACCTCCGAGACACCCAACGTTTATAGCGCTTTAGTCGAACTAGTTGCAGGGCATAAAGTAATCGAGACTCGGCGAATCGATATAGGTTTCCGCAAGATCGAGATCCATGACCGACAACTCTTCATTAATGGGGTCTCGATCAAGATCAAGGGAGTGAATCGCCATGAATGGGATCCGAATACAGGGTTTACGCTGACCCGAAGCCGCATGGAGCAGGACCTGCGGCTCATGAAGCAGGCAAATTTCAACTTTGTCCGCACCTCGCATTATCCGGACGATCCGCGCTGGTATGAGTTGTGCAATCGCTGGGGAATGTTTGTCATGGATGAGAACAACCTCGAAAGTCATGGAATCAGTTATGAAAAGCGGATTCTGCCCGGTGATGATCCGGTCTGGCTGCCTGCGGTTCTCGATCGAATGAAGCGTACGGTAATTCGGGACCGCAACAATCCGAGTGTGGTGATGTGGTCGTTGGGCAATGAGGCCGGTTACGGTAGCGACTTCATGGAAATGCGGAAGCAGACACTTGCGGAGGATCCAGAGCACCGCCCAATCCATTACGCTGACATGAACCTAGCCGCAGACGTTGACAGCCAGACCTACCCAACTACCGATTGGTTACTGATGCATGTCCAAGGTAAGGCCGTACGCAAAGGAGAGCACGGCGAACGTGGGTTGATAGAGCAGCACGGACCGTATCCCTCAAACAAGCCGTTCGTGGCAAACGAGTATGCCCACGGGCTGGGAAATAGTCTTGGCAACTTTGCCGATTACTGGAAGGTTTTTGACCAATACCCAATGCTGCTCGGAGGTTTCATCTGGGAATGGGTTGACCAAACACCTTATAAGCGCGATGGCAAGGATGTCTTTTTCGCATACGGAGGCGATTATGGAGACCAGCCGCATGATGGCGTTATTGCAAAGGGGCTTGTCTCGTCCGACAGAATCCTCCGACCTGCATATTGGGAAGTCCAGAAGGTACAGCAATACATCCATATCTCTGCTGAAGATCTAGCGAAGGGAAAAGTCCGCATTAAGAACGGGTATTTCTTTTCGTCACTATCGAAGTATCAGGGAGAGTGGGCGCTTGAAAAAGATGGCAAGGATATTGGCCACGGACTTCTGCCCCCAATGGATACTCCTCCAGGGCAGGAAGAGACCGTGTCGATTCCGTGGGGCAACCCTGCATGGCAGCGAAAAGACGAGTATTTCCTTACGGTGAAATTCCGGCTTCGGAAGTCCACGCCTTGGGCAAACGCCGGGCAAGTTGTTGCATGGGAGCAACTCCGCATCCCCACCGTCGAGGCACATGCAGACACTCTTTCGTCTCTTATGCAGAATGCCGTGAGCGTCGCCCAAGAGGGGAAAGACTGGATAATGTCCGGTGGCGGAACCACGGTACGGATTGGAGGAAGCGATGGCTGGCTGCAATCGTTCACTTCTAACGGACGGCAGTTCATTGTTTCCCCGCTTGAACCGAACTTCTGGCGCGTGCCGACTGACAACGATCTGGGCACGCATCTTCAGGTGAAGCTGGCCGCGTGGAGAACGGCTGGCGTGAATGCAAAACTTATTTCCCTCAACAGCACAAAGACGAATGGAGGAGCGGAGGTTGTCGCAAAACTGCTACTCCCGCTACCGGACACAACGGTCGAGTTTCATTACCAGCTCAAAGGTGATGGAACGCTGGAGGTTTCAATGTTGACAGACGTTGGCCAGAGAACACCGGATGTTCCGCGCATAGGCGTTCAGATGGCCCTGCCTTCAACATTTAAAAACATCCGATGGTTTGGGCGCGGCGAGCAAGAGAATTACCGTGACCGCAACAGCGCCGCAGCGGTTGGACTCTACCAAATGACAGTTGAAAACTGGATCACGCACTATGTGCGTCCGCAAGATAATGCCAACCGCACGGATGTGCGTTGGGTTGAATTTACAAATGATCAAGGATGGGGATTGCGAATCGAGTCTGAAGAGCCGCTGCTTGGCGTATCTGCGTGGCCCTACTCCATGAGTGACCTCGAAAAAACGACCCATGACTATTACCTGCCGCGGCGAGACTTCATTACGGTAAACCTCGATGGATTCCAGACCGGGGTAGGCGGAGACGATAGTTGGGAAGCTCCCGTGCACGAAGAGTACCGCATTACACACAAGGGGAAATACGTCTTTCGTTTTACCTTGCGGGCCATCGACGGGCGCGAATTCGCAATGCTACAGAATCACGGAGAACCAGGGAAATGAAATCAGACAGCAGAACTCGAGCTATGGGCCCGACCTATGGGAGTTACTTGGGTGGATGCAGGAAGTTATACAGAGTGGGTAATGCGGTGAGCGGACCAAATGATTAGTCATGAGGATATGAACATGCAGCAATTTTTTGTACCAGTGACCAGGTTTCATAATGTCC
>JARLFX010000467.1 GCA_031296355.1 Acidobacteriaceae bacterium | reverse complement strand
TGACTTGCCAGAGAGACATATGGCCATCATAACTGCGCTTCGCAACAACCTGGTGCGGAAAACTTTAGCAGCCCTAACCACGCTGGATGCGGGCGCCATAATTTAACAAAAAAATGCGCCCGCAAAGCCAGGCTTTACGGGAGCATCGTTTTTGTACTATCTCCAGCTACTTAGCTACAGGCTCCAGCTTGGCCGCTTCCACCTGCTCGGAGATCCACGCGTATGTCTTTGCAATGCCGTCGCGCAGGGGAACGTGCGGCTCCCAGCCGAGCTTCTCTCGAATCAACTTGTTGTCCGAGTTACGTCCGCGCACGCCCAGCGGGCCCTCGATATGCTTCAGGCTCACCTTCTTGCCCGCCACGTCCATAATGATCTCGGCCAGGTGATTAATCGTCACCATCTCTTCGGAACCGATATTTACCGGCCCCGTGAAGTCAGATTCCACCAGCCTGCGAATCCCCTCCACACACTCATCCACAATCAGGAAAGAGCGTGTCTGCTTGCCGTCTCCCCATATCTCGATCTCTCCGCCATCCGGCGTCTCTGCGATCTTGCGGCACAGCGCTGCAGGCGATTTTTCCTTGCCGCCACGCCACGTTCCCTGCGGTCCAAAGATATTGTGGAACCGCGCCACGCGCACATCCACGCCAAAGTTCCGGTGATAGGCAAAGTAGAGCCGCTCTGAAAAGAGTTTCTCCCACCCATACTCGCTATCTGGCGCAGCCGGATACGCCGACTCTTCCGAACACTTCGGATTGTCCGGATCCATCTGGTTGTACTCGGGATACATGCACGCCGATGAAGAATAGAAGAACTTCTTCACTCCGGCCTTTGTTCCCTCATCCAGGATATGCATATTGATGATCGCGGAATCGTGCATCACGGATGCATCATGCACACCAGTAAAGATGTAGCCTGCGCCGCCCATATCCGCAGCGAGCTGGTAGACCACGTCAATGCCGGCGACTGCAGCACGCGCATTGTTGACGTCAGTCAGGTCGGCGAGCAGAAACTCATCGGCTGCCGTCTCGGCAAATTCGTGCCGCTTGATGTCGGCGCCGCGAACCCAGAACCCTTCAGACTTCAGCCGCCGTACCAGGTGACCGCCAATAAACCCGCCTGCTCCTGCAACAAGAACCCTCTTAGTGGACATGCATTGTGCTCCTTCCGGGGTGAAGATGGCTGTCCCTATGATACCTAATAGGACTGTCTTTTCATTCATGCCCGACACTGTCGGACTCATTCTGTAAATCAATTCATACGATGCAAAGGCCGCAATCCACCGCTATGGCCGCATTACCAGCGCAGCCCCGCAGTGATCGGGAAATAGCCAGTGCGATAGCTTGCTGGAGCATAGACGGTATTCGTAGACGAGTTATCAACCCATACATAGCGTCCCTCCACAAAGTATCTGCCATGGGGAAGGTAGGACACTCTCCACTCGATCCCGGTCCCCGCACTGAATCCACCGGCATTGTTTGATGAATGGCTCAGAGGAATCTTGGGCCAATCGATAAAATAGCAGGAAGCTAGAGTTTGGCACTCGCCGGGAATATTGAAGCGGACAAGCTTTCGATAGAAACCGCCGCCGGCAACGACGTATGCGTCTACTTTTTCGGTGTGAACATATCGAACCCTCGGATTCAGCGTAAGCGACCAGAGATGAACTGCGCCTGAAGCACCCAGGTCAGCCCCGGACAATGGGCTGCTACCCGGGCGGAAGAACAGCTCATCCGAGATGCTCTTTGGAACTCCGAAGTGATTGAAATCATATTGTGCCAGGACCGCAATGCGGCGATTAAACTGATAGCCGGCACCCAACCTGACATTGAACCCCGTATCCTGATATGTCTTGGTCGAGCCCGCAGGCAACGATGCGCCGCCCCCGAGTTCAAGCGTGTATTTATTGGAGTTATCGCTGTTACGCCAGTGCTCCTTGTAATTCTGCTTATCCAGTGCAGGCGGTGCGGCCAGGGAAAAATGGGATTGTGCGGTAGTGTCCAGAGTTTTTCGCACTTTCTGAATTGGTTGAGACTCAGGAAGGTTGTTGGTTGAGGTTGATTTGCATCTGGCCCCCATGGGGGCCAGATGCAAAAAGTCAGGCGATGGCTACCACGTCAGCCAGGCGGTTC
>JARLFX010000466.1 GCA_031296355.1 Acidobacteriaceae bacterium | reverse complement strand
CTCGCCACATTACGCGTGCGAGTATTGGAAGAGGAATTTGCGGACAGCTACGTGCGTCAGTCTATCAGTATTATATTACATTGCGGTATTGCTTCGCTTGTACAGTATCCACAATTAATTAAATTCCATAGGCTAGTTACGTCACCTAAAATTTAATGCGTCACCCACGGAATAAAGGCACTATTTAATGCCGGGATTAAATGAATCTCATATATGATTTCTAAAATAATACTGCTCGTCCTGTTGGGAGTCGCCCTCTGCAGGGTTGTCCCAGACTCGGAAGTCGCTATGGAGTTCGGCAAGTTCATCAAGAAGTACAAGATGGACTACGACTCTGTTCAGGAGACCATCAAGAGATACAACATCTTCGCTGACAACTACCGCTACATCGTGGCTGAGAACAGCAAGAACGGCGACGTGAAGCTGGCCGTGAACCAGTTCGCTGATATCACCCCTGAGGAGATGAAGGCCTACCTGCTCAAGTACAAGAAGACCACCAAGCCTTGCACTCTGAAGCACATCAAGCCCGCCAACGTCAAGGATGTCGTTGACTGGAGAGAGAAGAAGGTCATCGCCCGCGTCAAGAACCAGGGCAACTGTGGATCGTGCTGGGCGTTCTCTGCCATCGCCGCCATCGAGTCTCTCCAGGCCATCAAGTCTGGAAAGGTTATCGAGTACTCTGAGCAGGAGCTGGTCGACTGCTCTGTTGGCTGGGGTGACAACCACGGCTGCAAGGGAGGTGACATGTCTCAGGCCTTCGAGTACGTGGCTGAGAAGGGCATTTCTCTGGAGTCTGAGTACCCTTACAAGGGCAGAGACGGCACCTGCAAGAAGGTCTCTTCCTCTTACAAGATCAAGGGCTGCGTCAACGTGACCGCCGATGACAGCATCGAGCTGCTCCAGGCTCTGAACATCGAGCCAATCAGCATCGCCGTGAAGGCCGACAACCGCAAGTTCATGTACTACAGCTCTGGAATCATCACCAGCGGCTGCGGCTCTGACTCCGATGAGCTCGACCACGGCATTCTTCTGGTCGCTGCTCTGAAGGAGGGCGAGACCCCTTACTGGGTTGCCAAGAACTCTTGGGGCGCGTACTGGGGCAAGCGTGGCTTCGTCCAGATTAAGAGAGATACCACCAAGGGCCATGGTGTCTGCGGCATCGCCATGGAGAACGCCTACCCTATCGCTCTCGCATAAGTTCTGACTTGCGTTCACCGACTTTGAACCAAATTTACTCTTTAATTTTAGGCATGCATGCGAATATGTAGTTAGTATGTGCACACAGATAGAGTCATTGCCTAAGATGGACTGTATGAAATGACGTAATGCACGAGCTGAGTGTATAGGTATATCTGCTTTCATATTGCATTGCGTGCTCACAACGTTCGCAACGTATTGCTAGCACAAGCGCTCGCATGGGGTTTTGGGGTTTTGGGGTTTTGGGGTTTT
>JARLFX010000465.1 GCA_031296355.1 Acidobacteriaceae bacterium | reverse complement strand
CCTAAAACACAGCGCGTGCATGAATAGCGCCAAGGAGATAAAGAGTAGATAACCGAAGAGGAGAATGAGCGTCACATCGTAAATCAAGCTGTGAATTGCGAGTGGACAGCATATTCAGTTTATTGTGAGCACAATGTGCCATAACCGTAAGTATTATAATCACAGTGATATTCATATGTAATATATTATAAGAGCTTCTTTATATTTCTCATATTAATTTCAATATCGAACATATATTATTAACAAATTTTATAATGTGCTATGGAATAATTATTGTTATTATTGTATTGATTATATGAATTCCATTCCGTGGTGGCCCGTTCGCGACTATTATTATCGGCCGACATGTGCATGTTAATGTGGAAAACATCGCGTTGAGTGCGTACTTTCCTGGGTTGCACGAGGAGGTTCTTATATTTTATTTGCGGTGGCCCAGATCGGCGCGTTAGTATCAGCCTATTATATTATTGCCCGCGTGCCGCTATGTCTGATGTTTTAGACGACACAATACCGTATATTAATTATTCTGCCCTCGGGCTCTATCGATTCTAAATAATATCTCTGAACTATTCTCCGTGCTGAGACGCGCCGAAACGGCGATGGCGGCGTGGTCCTCCTTCTCGAGACTTAAATGCCCTCTAGAGCACCATTAATATAATATTTTTTATGGAGCCCAACGACGGGAAAGACTATCAGCATCAGCAGTATGGCCCACCCATGGGGTACCCCAACGAGTACTCCGGGTATGTCACGGACGGCTACGGCCAGATGCAGGGCCAGCCTATGCACGGCATGGCCATGCCTGCTTCGGCGCCAATAAGGAACCAGTATCTTCCGCAATCACAGCCACAAATGCCCTACCAGCCCATGAATCCTGCGCCCGCCCCTGCCGACTATCAGCAGCCGCCCCGTGTTAAGGGAAAGAGGAGGTCCAAGAACGAGACCGAGGGGAGAAACTATAAGTGCAACCAGTGCGAGCGGACGTATCTGAGCTACCCGGCTTTATACACGCACATCAAGACCAAGCACTCGTCGCAAGGCGAGACGCCGCTGACCAGCGGCCGGGGCAGGGGACGGCCCAAGAAGAACGTATGGCTTCGTGTGTGACTAATCCGCTTAGCTCGTAAAGGAGGAGCGCATCGATCCTTCGTCGCCTCTCTACTTCCGCACCGAGGAACGCAAGGGTGGTCCGACGGCCGTGATCTACAAGTTCGAGGAGGCATACAACATACTGTTCAAAGTCAACAAGAAGTACGGTGGGTATGAGCATCATCCTCTGTACGTCGAGCTCTACAAGCTCCATTCCAAGAACATGACCACGCTTAACTACTCCGCCGAACACCCCGACTCCCTCGAGTTCGGACTGGCGCCGCCGAATCTTCCGCCCGCGATCGTCCACAAGGTCGAGCCAGCACCCGTTCCTGCCCCCAGCGCTCCAGTAGCTCCAGCCCAGCCT
Source organism: Acidobacteriaceae bacterium (assembly GCA_031296355.1). The sequence goes on along the minus strand of JARLFX010000465.1, from coordinate 864 downwards.
CAATCTCAACCACAGGCACCAGCCGCAGTCCCAGTCACGGCACCCGCCTCGGCTCCGGCGGCCATAGCCAAGCCCGCAGAAGTGCCTGTCGCGGTTACGCCCGTGGCTCCGGCGGTCCCAGTTCTGGCCCAAGTTCAGACTCCAGCGCCCGCCGCCGCCGTCGTCGTCGTCGCAGTGACGAAGGTGCCGGCCGAGACCAAGCCAGCCTCACCCAGCTTGGAGGCTTCCAACAAGATTGTCCCGCCTCCCGCCAAGGTCGAGGAAGAGACTCTCCAGCGCAAGAAGCTGAAGAAATGCGACGAGACCTTTGCAGAGTACCTGGACTCCGTGGCGAAGTTCGTCAACAAGGAAAGCTACAGGCAGGTGCTCAACTTCGTCTTCCTCTTCCGCGAATGTCTCAACCACTACGGCGACCGGCTCAGCAAGAACCGCCAGGAGCCCGCGGCCTTCCCCAGTCTTGCCACTAACGGGAAGCCCGACGACGGAAAGCAGGAGGAGTACTGTCTGAACAACAACGCAGAGCAGGCGCCTGAGGTGAGCAACGAGTTCGTGACCCTGTACCTCGACGAGCTGAAGGTATCCTTCGAGCACTTCAACGCCATCGACCTCACCCAGAACTTCTGCTCCTGGCTATTCAACAACGGGTACACGTGTTCCAAGCTCTCCCTGATCCAGGACAACCCTCAGTAATCCTATCTGCTGATATTCGCTGACCTCCCTCTCTCATCTAATTGCCATAAGAGCGCTATGAGTTATGCGTGCGTTCATTTAGTTTATTCATTCCACTAGTTTGCATGTGTGACACGACGGTCTGTGCATACAGGGGTTTTGGGGTTTTGGGGTTTTGGGGTTTTGGTGTTTTGG
>JARLFX010000464.1 GCA_031296355.1 Acidobacteriaceae bacterium | reverse complement strand
GTCTTGTAAAGACTGTTTTACACCACAGGTTTAGAGAGCGCCGGGTTCGACCGTTGAGCCATCTCATTGTTCGCCAGCAGACCTGGCAGGAAATCATAAACTCCGTAGTCGTCGCTGGGCTGTAGATGTGGGAATCGCACATGCGATTTCCAAGCATGGCTTCAGCCAGACGTCATCTGCAGGCCAGTCAGGCTGTCGCCATGCCGGCCAACACTGGTGGGCGATATGGCTCCTCCTTTGCGAGCACGGCCCAGTGATGGGCGACAATAGGAACGCCTGACCGACGACAAACAAAATTCCCGACGGGCGACGACAATTTGACCAGGCGAAATCCTGTTTTTGAGGGGAGACGGATTGGTCACAGACCGGCAGGTGCGGAGGTTGTTTGTGTTGGTGAACAGCGAGAAGGATCAAGAGATAGCGGCGGCCAAGGCGGGGATGGATGCGAAGACGGCGCGGAAGTACCGCCGGCTGGGCCGGGTGCCGAGCGAGTTGCCGGCGGCGGCGCGAGGGCGGACACGGCCAGACGCGTTCGACGAGGTCTGGGAGGATGTCCAGAAGATGTACGGGGAGAACGCAGGGCTTGAGGCCAAGACGGTCTTCGACTATTTACAGCGGCAGAATCCCGGACGTTTTCAGGACGGGCAGTTGCGCACGTTGCAGCGCCGGGTGAAGGGCTGGCGAGCGACCGAGGGCCCAGCCAGGGAGGTTTTCTTCGCGCAGCAACATCCTCCGGGGCGGCTGGGAGCGTCAGACTTCACGCACATGGAAGAGCTGGGGGTGACCATCCAGGGGCAGAGTTTTCCGCACCTGATCTATCACTTCGTGCTGACGTACTCGAACTGGGAGGCGGGGACGGTGTGTTTTTCCGAGAGCTTCGAGAGCCTGATCGAAGGACTGCAAAACGCGTTGTGGCTGCTGGGCAGAGTGCCACACCGCCATCGCACGGACCGGCTGTCGACGGCAGTGAACAACATGATCGACCCGGTCGAGTTCACGGATCGCTACATGGGCCTGATGCGCTACTACGGTCTGGAGGGGGAGAAGACGCAGGCTAATCATGGCAATGAGAACGGCGATGTGGAGCAGCGGCATCATCGCTTCAAGCGGGCGGTGGCGCAGGAACGGATGCTGCGCGGCAGCGTGGATTTTGCCAGTGTGGACGAGTACCGGCGTTTTCTTGCCGCGTTGTTCGAGCGCTTGAACGCGGGACGCCGGCAGCGTCTGTGCGAAGAGCTGGCGGTGATGAAGGAGCTGCTGGCACGGCGCATGGAGTCGGCGAAGCGGGAGCGAGTGAAGGTAGACTCCGGCAGTCTGATCTACGTGGACCGCAATGCATACTCGGTGCCGAGCCGGTTGATCGGTGAGCAGGTGGAGGTGCGGCTGTACATGGACCACGTGGAGGTCTGGTACGGGCAGAAGAAGGTTGAGCAGATGCCGCGCTTGCGCGGGCGGAAGCGGCATCGCGTGGACTACCGGCACATCATCGACTGGCTGGTGCGCAAGCCGGGAGCGTTCGAGAACTACCGTTACCGCGACGAGCTGTTTCCGAGCAGCCGCTTCCGCATGACCTTCGATCTGCTGCAGGAGCAACTAGGGCGGTCGCGGGGCAGCAAGCAATACCTGAAGATACTGGAGCTGGCGGCCAGGACCAGTGAATGCAGAGTAGAGGCGGCGTTGCGCGTGCTGCTGGAAGCAGGCGAGGAACATATCAGCGCCCAGGGGATCGAGGCCATGCTGGGCATCGACCAGAGCGCGACGGTTCGCGATGTGCAGGTGGCGGAAGTGGATCTCAGCCTCTTCGACCAGTTGTACAGTGCGCGGGAGGTGCTGCAATGAACGCGGCCCCTCAGATCAGAACGGCCTTGATGGAGAACCTGAAAGGCCTGCATCTGCCGGCGATGCGCGACTGCTTCGAGCAGGCGGCGCAGCAGGCAGAGAAAGAGACACTGACTTACGAACAGTATCTGCTGGAACTGACCGATCGTGAGTGTGAAGCCCGGCGGCGGAATCGCATCGCCACGCTGTTGCGGGAGTCGGGACTGCCACGCGAGAAGACCATGACGAACTTCGACCAGAAGCGCTTGCCGGCCAAGGCCGGACGGCACCTGAAGGCGTTGCTCGACGGCAGCTTCCTGGATCGCAAGGAGAACCTGCTTCTGTTCGGTAATCCAGGCGCGGGCAAGAGCCACCTGCTATGCGCCCTGGCTCATGAACTGATAGGGCAAGGGCGCAGGATGAAGTACACGAGTTGCGCGATGCTGGTGCAGGATCTGTTGGTGGCCAAGCGGGACCTGCGGTTGAGCAAAGAGATCAAGAAGCTGGCCCGGCACGATGGGCTAATCATCGACGAGATGGGATACGTGCAGCAGAGCCGTGAGGAGATGGAGGTCCTGTTTACCCTACTGGCCGAGCGTTACGAGCGCGGCAGCGTGCTGCTGACCAGCAACCTGCCGTTTTCGAAGTGGGACGGGATCTTCAAGGACCCGATGACGACGGCGGCGGCCATCGACCGACTGGTGCACCACTCGGTCATCCTGGAGCTGAACATCCCCAGTTACCGAATGGAGCAGGCGACAAAGAACAAGGGCCCGGCACAGGAAAGCAGCGAAGTCCAATGAATGAGGCGGAGACCAGGCGGCCGTTGTTGCCGGCAGGCCCTCCGCTTCGCCCCTACGGGGCTTCGCTCTGGCCCTGCCGGCAACAGTGATATCTCAGTATGGAAAGGAGAGAAACACGCAGCTATATCCTTCGGGAATTTTGGTTGTCGTTAAGCGGAAGGTCATGTTGACGCCAGACAGCCCAGGCTATTCTGGCCAACTTGTTGGCTAGAGCCACAGCGGCAACGTTGGGGTGGGTGCGAGCCGCCAGTTGCTCGAGCCACGTACTCAGACCCGATGTCTGTTTGGTGCGTTGTTGCAAGACTGCACGTGCACCTTGTATGAACAGTCTTCGCAGATACGAGTTGCCACGTTTGCTAATCCCGAGCAGCTTCCGGAGCGACTGTACGGCCAGCGATTCAAAACGATACGAGAGGCCAAGGATGAAACCATCGCGTGGCTGCTCTGGTATAACCAAACACGCATGCACTCGACGCTCGATTACGTCAGCCCGATCGAGTTCGAGAAAGACTGGGAAGATGCAGCGATAAAGATCGCCGCCTGAGTTTTAGGCGGATCGAGGCAGGCCGTGGAAATGACGGTTCCCACCGCCACGACGACCACGGGGAGAAATAAAATCCTCCAAACCAGCCCAGCTAAGGGCGACGCATTCTGAGGGCAAGGTCAGAGACGTTCTGGCCGGATAGTGTGTCTGGCGGCCCGGCCGCTGATTGAAGGAGGAAGTGCCGCCACCGGCGGCCGCCTTTAGCGCTGACATATTCCCTCGTCCATCCAGCTCAAGGGTCACGCGCCCTCCACCTCTAGCTAGGTTCCTCCGGAGTCGTCGCCGATCCGAATTCTGACGGGATGTAATTGCGAATCGTGGCATCAAGCAGCTTGAATGCTTCCTCACGGTCCTCGCAGGAAGCAATTGCTTCAATGCAGCTCTTGTTTTCGAGGGAGCTACGCAAGAGCGACATTTTGCGGTTGTTTTCATCCCACCGGGTCCACTCGAGAGCCTGTTCAGCGGCTTGGTGCAATTCAGAGTTCTCGAGGCTAGACTTATTCTTCTGCTGGATAAGGGCGCCCAACATCTCCCGGACAGCTTCACGCCGTTCAAACTCCCGAAGGTTGGCTTTCTTAATAATCTTTGCCCATTTGGACCATGCATTGTGGACAGTCAGCACCCACTCGCACATAAAGGGTTCTTCGGCCGACGATACACGACGGCGTTTCGGAGCAGGAGTGTAATAGCCCATGCCTGCTTCGCCATATACCTGAAGAGCCAGAAACTCTTCAACACATTCCCTGCCACCCTCGGCCAGGAGGTTAACGTAGGCCGAGATTAGACCCTTGGTCGCGCGAAGCCGAAGCGAATGCTTCGGTCCCATCTTGTTGCTGTGTGTTATTGGTGTGCTCATAAGAACACCTCCTATTGTTGGTTTGGCGATGATGTATGACGCCGACGTGCGTGTCGGCATCGCTTCGTAGTGGTGCTTACCTATGTTCCCGGAGAGTAATCCGGTAAATCCTGACAGGGATCGGCGTATACGTGGGGTATCCTCCGTGTGAGGTACTGATGAGTATTACCGTTTGACATATCTCCTTCTGTGCTGAATGTTTTCTTGACAGGCTTAGTATTTCCCGAGACTCCGTGGCACAATCAAGACTATTTTTCGAACGATTCTGCCGCGTGTTTTCCTCAATGAAAGTGGCTGTTATTGCGCAGGAACACACTGAAACACGTTTTCCCAATTATGAGCGCCGGTGCAAAACTAGGCCATGTAGCGCCGCGTAAGCGGCGGTATATGGCGGTGTAAAAGCAGGCCACCGCCGGGAGTGATTTCATGGACAGTTGCGCAAGCAGCTGGATTCATGGAACACCGGAGGGATGTTC
>JARLFX010000084.1 GCA_031296355.1 Acidobacteriaceae bacterium | reverse complement strand
CTGAAGGAACGAGGGGGCGACAGTGTGCACAGTGAGCATAATAGAAGGGGGTGAGGGCTCGATACGATATCGAAGCGAAGTATAGACGCGGGGATGCAATGAAGGTAAGTGAGGGATTATGCCTCGAGAGCATACTTGCGGCGAGGATTGCTGCGGAGCTTCTTCAGCTGCTTGGCAGTCTTCCTGCTCTGTTCGAAGGGAGTGAGTCTCCTCCTCATGGCGCGGGTGCCCTTAGCTCTCTGGTCGACAGGCTTCACGTGCTTCTTGTGATACTTCTTCGACGCCTTCTCTCTCCTCTTCTCGTTGATCACCGTCAGGATCCTCGCGATGTCCTTTCTCAGCACCTAGAGATTGTGCTGCGGGACCGTTCATACGTGGATTCTGCTCGCCTTGACCTGAGTGGCGGCGGCGGCAACCTTGCCAATTCTGGCCTTCGCGAGCTCAGCCTTCAGCTTGGCGAGTTCCTCAGCCAGCGCCTTCTCGTCCTTCGTCCTCAGTTCGTAGCTCTTCACCATATAATCTCCTTAATATTAATATGAACCTCTCGCTTATCGTGCATATATCACTATTGCGCGAGCGCTAGTATAGTACTAAGAGAGGCTCAAGATTTTAGCTCGTAAAATGGCATGATATATTTTGTTGCTTATACGATGTGTGTGTGTACGTGCATAATATGAAGACGCGAATCAATCAAAGCGAGTGTCGGGTCAAGATTGCTGAGCTTTAGGACGAATATTTCCAAGTATAGGCGAGCGGGATGAAGAAGGCCTTGGCTTTGGACTTGAGTCTGTATTTGAGGAGCTCACCGCTGAAGTTTCCGAGGCGGTCGAAGACATTGGAGAAGAACCACAGGAACAAGGCGCATCCGCCGAAGACGTTATAGTAGCGGTCTATCCCATTATGCACTCTTTCCTTACACGCGATGGGCATGCCAGTTCTCATGTAGTTGGTCAGTCTTTCTGGCCCGAGAAGAAGTCCTCTTACTGCACGCTTGAGTCCAACTCTGTTCATATTAGTTATTAATATATTTGACTCGCTACACTGCCTCCTTATGCATATTCACAAATGCGTGGATATGGATCTTGAGTTGGTATTCACCTTGTTAGCATGGGGATGAGGGAGG
>JARLFX010000463.1 GCA_031296355.1 Acidobacteriaceae bacterium | reverse complement strand
CCAAAACCCCAAAACCCAAAACCCCAAAACCCCAAGGGGAGAATAGCATCGTGGTGCCACGTCACAGCAACGATGCAATATGATGAATTAAGATGCTATAATACGTCGCTCGATGCCGTTATTGGCTGCGTAATGAATCTCTTTTAGGGTTAGTTATTGTTGGCAATAGGACGATTCTCCTTGTAGTAGAAGCAGATTTCCTCGCGAGAAATGTAGGCAGAAGCAAAGGTGAGCTCGGTGTGGCGGTTGGGGATGACCTTGATGCCTGGGCTGACGAGCTCGCTATCGTGGAAGATCTCACTGTAGTTCGTCAGGTGGTGGCCCATTATTTCGTGTCTCGAATACGGCAGCTCGGGGACGGTGCGGAAGGCGTAGAGCTCGGAGTAGAGGATGTGGCCATAGTACGAGTCGACCTTGCACTTCATCTCGTAGTAGTACCTCATGAACACATCGAGCAGGAGGAAGTATTCGCCTTCGTCCACGAGGTAGGCGAAACAGTAGCCGGGGTCCTGGAGCTGGAGGACGGGTTCGATCCAGTCACGCTGAGTGATGTCGTTCACGGTCTCGAACCTGCTGCTTTGGCAGTGGATCGCAAACTTCGCGGACTCGGGGTACTTTTCCTTGAGCGACGGAATGATGTTGTAGAACTCCTTGATGCTGTCGCTCTCGAATCCCCATATCTCCGGCATCACCTCGGTGTCATAATAGCCACCCTTGCCGAGAGTGTCGAGGACGGCAGGGATCAGTTCGGCGGGGAGACAATAGTCGAAGTCGCCCTGAGGCACGATGGTTCCGTTCATCTTGCGGTACATTTTCCTGTGGATATTGTTGTTCACAGTTATATTCATCTTGAATGCCAGCGAGAAGTACGTCCCCGCCATGCTCGGCTGCACCGTCATCAGCTTATTTCTGAAGACCAGGTCGATGTCATCTGGGAACACATCCTCGATGTAGGTGTAAGTCTTGAGCAAGTTGTGGGCGAACTCGTCCATGGACTTGTCAACCACCTGGTGGAAATGAGGCACGAAGTGCTCGTGAAGCTCGGTCGTCGCCCAGGTGGAGTCAGAGATCCACGCCGATATTGTCAGGTTCTTAACGTCCCAAGGATGGGGAATCTGGACGTCGGGCTCAGACTCGTTGAAGAAAACCAGGATCTCGCTGTTGACATTGGTGATCGCAGCACTGCCGGGACCGCTGGAGACTGTGATGCCCAGCCACGTCTGTACGTACTCGAACTCGACGTTGAAATAAATGGCCTCGAAGGAGCCCTTGAGCTTGTAGGTGGGCGCGACGTACTCGTAGCGGTTGATGTCGAAGCGCTCCTCGTTGATCTTGTACGAGGTGATCTTTATGTTCTTCATGTACTTCTTCGACCCGAAGGAGCCCTCGCCTTCGATGTCGGGGAAGGTGGCGTCCAGGGTGAGCTTAAGAGCGGGGATGATGACGCCGAGAATGTCGCGATTGAGGGTCAGGGCGCTCATGTCCAATCTTAGACCGTCGTATGGTATTTGTTCGAGGTCCTTGGCGGCGACGGCGAGGACCGAAACCAGCAAGACTGCGATGAAGACTCGCATCTTTGCGATTAATATATATTGACGTAATTCAGGGGAATATAGAGCATGATTATGTCACAGCAAACGTCACTATGGGACTCATTTGATATATTAGCGACAACAATAATAAAGCTATATTTCTGACCGTGCGTAAAGAACTACCCACCTAGTTAGATATTTTGATCGCCTTTCCCCTACTATCCACACATTTACTAATACAGGCGGACCGGCTTCTCAGCTCAACGTCCGCCATATCAACATTCTTTTAGGCCGTCTTCACCTCACATATGAGTTAATAGCGGATGAGATTAAGCTTATTCCTTCTTCTGGGGGTTGAGTCCCTGTCTCTTCTTGCCGACAGTCACGACAACGTTGGCGAAGCGCTTGTTGTACTTGACTCTCCTCTTGGCGCGGCCGGTCTTGATCCTGTGGTGTCTCTCCTTCTTTGCAACTGGCGGGGTCTGCTTCTTGACCTTCCCCGCACGGGTTAGCGATCCGTGCATGCGTCCTATTCACGTTCGCGCACGTATTCCTTACCCATATTAGGTTTATATGTCATAATCCCTATCGCTCATCCTATATCGGGAACCTCGCCACATAATAATACCCCACCAGTGTTATACCCACCTATCCATCGCACATTGCGCATCCTGTTG
>JARLFX010000083.1 GCA_031296355.1 Acidobacteriaceae bacterium | reverse complement strand
TAGCAATCTGTCGGCGTTCCCGCGAATACGTTGTTGATATGACATGCAGTGCAAGGCAGTGTGGCATGCATCCCTGTCAGCGCATATCCGGTGTTTTTGAGATGATCGAATTTCGCATTAAACCAGCTGTCCATGGTGTGGCAGCTTTCGCAAGCAGTTGGAAATCCCAAAGCTACGTGATCAATGACCTTCGTCTGAAAGTCCTGTTGGTGGCACGAGTAGCAAGCCGTCGAGAGACCAGCGAACTGCCCGCTGGCCGCGTTCTTGTGGCACTGGTCGCATTCCACCAGGGCATGGGCTCCGACCAGAGGAAAACGATTCTGATGATTGCGAATGGCATCCAGCGATACATGCCAGCCTTTCACCGTATGGCAGCTCTCGCAGTTGGCGCCAAACTGACGGCGATGTATGTCCGCATGGCAATCGGCACAATGGGTACTGACATTCTTGAATACCAGCTTGGTGTGGCACTCCATGCACGCAACTTTCTGGTGCATGCCCTGCAAGGGATATCCAGTTTGATCGTGATTGAATTCCGGATTCGACCGGATTGGTTTCCAACTGGTATACGTGTGGCAGTTCTGGCAGGGTATCGAAATCGGGCCGTGCGGGTTGGTCACATTGGCCTGTGGACCGCCAACCTCGGGCCGATTACTTCCTGCTGGCTGTTGCATTCCCATGCCGACAGCCAACGGTAGTAACCCGACTCCGAACACCAATAGCCTGCGGGGCCAGCCCATCAATCTCTCCATACACTCATCTGCGACGATTCAGACTGGAACACTCCCAACACTGAATGAGCGCAGTTGCGCAAGATAAAGGGGATGCGCCCCTTAGCCGGGCCCGAATGTCAATTCCGCTAACAGGTTCAAATCAAGTCAAGGATGTTCTCTATCGCCTAACCTGATCTAGCGGTTGACTTTCACCAAGCTTTACAGCGCACACCTGCTCTGTCTTTGCGATAGGCCAAGCTCAGACACGCCAGAAAGGCTGCGTGCACTCGCTCAGCTCAGTCGCACAAACGGTTTAATCCCATGAACCCGCCCGAGCGGAATTCACAGACCGGTGCGAAAGCCAAAAATATACGTTCAGATTCCGAATTCTTCAAGGCGCTCAGACGTGACCAGTATGAGCATCGAGATGCGTCACCTGCTGGGCACGGCCTCTCTTTCGCGGCTCGAGAGTCCGGAGTTTTCTTTTCGGAAAGGCAACGAGGTAATCAGCGGAACACTAGGCGTGCCGTTCAACGGCCAGGGGGAACTGGCGATCTAAATATTACAGTAATCCCGCCTCGATATTCAGACTACAACGGACCCGCGCAACTGGTCCATATGAAAAAGGAAATCCTGGATGAAGTTTTCGACATCTTTCACTCTTTCACCTTCGATTGAATGTTTGCTCGCGGAACCTTCTCCCCGTGACAGTCAGCGCATGCTGTGGGCGTCGGCTTGTAGAACAACACCTCGCTGCCATCGACAAGCCTTTTGAGTGAGTGACATGCGGAGCAAGCAACGTCTTCATGACCGCCTTTAAGTGAGAACCCCGTCTTTTCATGGTCGAACAAGGATGGCCGCCACTTATTGCTATTGTGGCAAGAAGCACAGTCGCTCCCGCGCGCGCCAAATTGATCGGCATGTGGATTCTCGTGGCACTCGCTGCATGCGGTTGGCGCGTTCGCAAATCGCACATGCCTCAAATTCAGCTCCATGTTGGGTGGCTTGTGGCAGTCGGCGCAGCCAACTGCGCGATGTGATCCTTCCAGCTGAAAATGCGTCTTCGCGTGGTCAAACTTCGCCAGGTCGCTCCATTCTTTGGTCGAGTGGCAGGCTTCGCAGCCCAGCGGCTTCCCCGTTTTATCGTGCACTGCCATACGCTCTCTGAACTCGTCCTTGTGAATGTCTTCATGGCAAGTTGTGCAACTGAGTTGGTTGAAATGATAGAGCGCCACCTTTGATCCCTCTGGTGGTTTGTGGCAGTCCACACAAGCCACCGCCACATGCCCTCCTGTTAGCGGGAAGCTTGATTTCTGGTGCAGTACGATTGTGTAGTTCGTTATCTTGAAGGTGCCTCCGTTATGGCACTGCTCGCAGCGGTTCCGCCAGGGTACGCCTGCAAACTGCCCATGGTGCTCATCGTCATGGCAATCTACGCACTGCGCAAATTTGATCTTGTAACGGGTCGCCTTGCCTTCAGGCTTATGGCACGAGGCGCACTGCACTTTCGCGTGTGGAAACACTAGCGGGAACCCGCTCCTTGCGTGATCCGCAACCGAAAAAGTGGACGGCATCCACCCCGCAACAGTGTGGCAACTCTCGCACCGTCCCCCGTCGGCGCGCTTAATAAACTGTCCGCCGTGCGGATCGGGTTTATGGCAATCCGCACAGTTCTGGTGGGCAATCGGCGTCTTGAAGTCTCCGTGCATGTGGCAAGCCGCGCAGGTCACGTCCAAATGTTTGCCCAAAAGCGGGAATGCTGTCTTTGAATGATCGAACTTTGCCGCGAAGCTGGACTTCTTCCATGTCGACGTGCTGTGACACGATTCGCAGCCTTGTTTGAACTCTCCCTTATGCCGGTCAGCATGGCAGTCCGAGCAGTTTGCGAACTTTATCCCTGTATAGCGTGGTTGGCCGTCGGTTCCAGGCGCATGGCAACTTTTGCAGGGCGTAGTGCGATGTGCCCCTGTCAGCGGAAAGCGCGTCTTCGAGTGATCGAATGTCTCCTTCTCTATCCGGGCGCCCTTCCAGTCTTGGGTCGAATGGCATCGCGTGCATGCTGTCCCGAATCTGCCTTGGTGCTTGTCTTCGTGGCAACTAATGCAGCCCTTGGAGAGCCCGAGCCACGTGTGGTTCAGATCTTTGCCCACCAGTTGCATACGTGCCTGAGATGATATGCGTTGTGCGTTGTGGCATGAGCGGCAACTCACACCGACGTGTTTGCCGTCGAGAACAACTCCAGTCTTCGAGTGGTCGAATCCCTTTGATGTCGGCTCCCAGCGCACCATCGGAAAATCCGCCCCGTTATGATCGGAGTGGCATTTAACGCACGCTGCGCCCGGTGTGCCCGATCGCGGATAGGTCGCATGAAGCCCACTGTTTTGCGCGAGTTCAGCTGCGATCTCCCGATGGCACTCAACGCACCGGAAGGTTGGCGT
>JARLFX010000462.1 GCA_031296355.1 Acidobacteriaceae bacterium | reverse complement strand
CCAAAACCCCAAAACCCCAAAACCCCAAAACCCCTGGGCTGCACGCACCAGAGCGGGATGCGGTGTGCATGCAGCAGCACTATGTGGATGCAATGCGGATTATTGTCCATGTGTATGGTGTATGATAGTGAATGTTCGACGGGTTACTTCTTCTCCTCGGGCTTGGGCTCCATCTTTAGGCTCGATCCTATTGCTTAGGCGTAAGAATCGTACCTTCGTCCTTTTTCTCCGGCTCAGCCTTCTTCTCCTCCTTCTTGGCCTCAACATGAGGCACTGCAGCAGCAGGTGCGGGTGCGGCAGGAGCTGCGGGGGCAGCGGGAGGACGTGCGACGGGTGCAGCAGGAGCTCCAGGATGGCCTGCCGCCGGGGCCTCCTCCTCCATCTCCGCGCGCAGCGACTCTGCGTTCTCAAACAGGAAGTTCGCCGCCATCATCTCGTTCTTGTCGCATGCCATGTACGCCTGGGCCGCCTGCATCTCGGTGAAGCCGAGTCCTTTCAGCTACTAAGATCTCACCAGAGTCGTTACCCTGTCGATGGCCGCCTTCTCTTCGGGAGTAACCTGGATGGCGCCAGGAGGGGGCCTGCGAGCGCCGCCTGCACCGCCCGCCCCGCCCATCAGTAGCTGGGCCAGCAGCTGCGGGTTCTGCTGTATCGCCTGGTACAGCGCCGGGTTCGCCACCTGCAGTTCTTGCATCAGCTGCTGGAGGTACGCCGGGTTCTGCATCAGTCTCGCCCTAATCTGCTGGAGATCCGCGCCTGCCATTCCCATGCCGGCCATCTCGCCTTCTTCCCCTCCCTCTTCGCCCATAGGGGCGGCGGCAGCTTCGGGCCTGGCAGCAGGAGCGACTCCGGGAGCGATGGGACGAGGGCCTGGAACAGCACCGGGAGCCACGCCCGGGAACGGCATCGGGACGAATCCTGGCACCGCAGCGGGTCTTGGCCCTCTAGCGCCCGGCATTGGCGGCATCGGCATGTCGGCCGGGAGTTCGGGAATTCCCTACAATTTGTATTCTTTTTAAATCTCCGTACGGTGACGAGGTACTCCGCGGCCCGCTCGGGGTTGTTGAAGGCGGCCTTGAGTGCCTTGACGACTTGGTCGCGCGGGAAGCCCATTTCCATGAGGTTGGCGACAGTCTTCTCGTACTCATCTCCGAGAGCGACTCTTTCCTCGGCTCTGGCCGGGCCGGGTGCTGGGCCTGCGGGAACAGCGGGTGCTGCGGGCTGGGCCACTGCGGGTCCAGGTTTGGGATGCATCTCCGGCATGGGTACCGGTGCCGGCGCAGCGTGGACCTCGGGAGCGGCTACAGGCCTTGGCGCGGCCGGTGCAGCCTTCTCCTCCTTATGTGCCACCTTCTAGAAGATACTGTTACACTCTATGAAATCGTGCCTTGGTGATCATCAGAACGAGGAAGTCCTTGTCCTTGACTCCGTAGTCGACGAGCTTCTTGGTCTCCTCGCTCATAACTTTGCCGTAGTGGATGAGCTTCTGGTTGGTGGGCTCGATGCTGAGCTGGACGGCGATCTTGGCCTTGATGTCCGCGAGCGTGTCGGTCTCGGAAACCTCCAGCTCCGTCGGCTTCCCCTGCAGTGTCTTAATCGAAATCTTCATTGCTCTTAGTTCCTGATATATATATTGTTTGTGATATACTATTTATACGCCGGGGCAGCAAAACTTACATTGCTAAGAATGATATAGCCACAGACCCTGGCTGGCGGCATATCTATCCTCTACATTCAATTTATCGTACTATCGCATACACCTCCCCAGATTTGCACGCACACTATTCTAGCTTGTTGTCTGCTTACTGGGGCTTTGGGGTTTTGGGGTTTTGGGGTTTTGGGGTTTTGG
>JARLFX010000082.1 GCA_031296355.1 Acidobacteriaceae bacterium | reverse complement strand
TACGGCAACATCATCATTACAGTCACGGGCGATGCCGTTGTTCACTTTGTCTGCACGGCGGTATCGCCACTGTGCACCGCATCGCAGGCACAAGTGAAGCTGATGAGAAATATCGCAGGGTGTTCGCCTGCGGTTTCGAGCTATGGCACTTCGCTTACGGGAACCACGGCAGGCAGCGCGGGTGACGGCACGCAGGCGACTCAGTTTAGCGGAACGTGCGCTGTGGGCGTAAATTCGCCGCGGCAGGCAGTTGGAGACCAGTGGGAGAACATCTACTTCGCTGACAATTCCAATAGCCGTATCCGGGTTGTGCTGGGCGTTGCGTCTATTACGGTAAATGGGAGCCCGGTAGCGAATCCATTGTATACAGCGCTGGCAACTTCGACGGGTACGGGGCTGAACTATTCGACGCCGGTACAGGGCTATATCTATCCGATCGCGGGCGGCGGCACGGCATGCTCCGGCAAGACGGATGCTGGCGGCAATGGATGCCCCTTCTATCAAACGGTCGTTGGATCGAGCACGGTGGTGCAGGGTCTGGCAGTGATGCCCGAGGGTGATTTTATCTTCGACGACGGGCTTGGCAGACTGCGCACGATCTATATGGGCGGTACAGTGATTAAGAGTGCACTGACAGCCAATGGTGTGACTTCGCCGCAGATCGGCTATTCTTATGCGCTGATCGGCAACGGTAATGGAACCAGCGGCGCGTCTTCGGGCACATTCCTGTACTACAACACGGCATCGCTGGGTTACACGCTGGGCAAGAATGATTCGCTACAGTCGTCCATTCAGCGGCTTGCGGTGGATGCGGCCGGCAATATCTACATCGGCGACCAGGCGCAGGTGCTTTTCTATGACATCTACACCGGCTATGTGCATCGGCTTGGCGGAGCAACGACTGCCACGAGTTGCAACACGTCAACCGTGGGCGACGGTTGCCCGGTGACGCAATCGCTTTTTGGAGCGGCCAACAGCGTACTCTCCGTCGCCATCGATACTATCGGCGACCTCTACATCCAGGACCTGACCAACAAGACAATCCGGAGGGTTGCTGCCAGTCTGTTGCCGACGGCGGCAGTTAGTAGTTCGCATACGTCAAACATCGTTGTGCATGCACCGGTAGCAGCATCCTCGATCAGTGTTTCCACGGCGTCGGGTTCTGATTACACGGTGGCGACGCCATCGTGCGCAACGACTGCGGCGGATGGTTCGAATGAGTGCACGGCGACGGCGACCTATGCGCCGACGTTGCTTGCCCAGCGCACCGTTCCAATCTCGGTTGCGACCACGGTGGGGACAACGACAACGACGGTCAACTCTACTCTGGCGTCTATTGCGACCGGCAGCGCGCTGGTGTTTGACACAACGGGTACGCCATCAACTACGACGCTGGGCGCAACCGCGACCGGCAACACGGCGCTGGTGATGGATGGATTCGGAAACCAGTACGTCAGCGGGACGCAGGGTATCAGCAAGATATCCGGCAGCACGGTGACGACGATATCAGGGACAGCGACGACGTATATCGCGGTTGATCCACAGGGCAATGTATATGCGGCGAATGCCGGTGCAAGCAGCCTGACGAAGTACTCATACTCTGCCACGGCCAATGCGTATACGACCGGCAGCGTGGCCATTCCGCTGGTCAGCATCAACGGAGCGGCGGCGACGCAGGGCTATAGCGGGCCGATGGTGGTGGATGCATTTGGTACGGTGTTTATCGCGGATACCACAAATAAGCACCTGATCAAATTTACCCAGGGCGCTTTGGGCATTGCACAGCAGATCACCCAGACCGCACTGGGCGCACCCAGCGCGATGACGATGGACGTCTATGGGAACCTGCTGATCGTGGATGGAACGTCTGTACTGAAGGTTCCGCCGGCGGGCTTTACGGTGAATGCGAGTTCGCCCGTAACCAATCCGAAGGTGACCTTCCAGACGGCGCTGGTTGCGCCAACTGCTGTAGCTGCCGACCAGGGCGGGAATATCTACGTGGCAGATAGTGGCAATATCATCGCGCTCCCGTACACGGGCTACCAGTACACCATTCCGAATATCACGGGAAGCGCCGTGGCTGTGGATGGTGCGGGCAACCTGTACACGACAATTTCATCCGTTGCCGGGGTCACCAAAATTGTGCGCAATGCGGAGTCGCATGACTTCGGTACGGATGTGGTCACGCCATATGTCGGCGTCTTCTCAAACGCCGGCGGTACGGCAGGAACGGGATTCAACCAGACGGATACGGGAGGGAATTATTCTTTCCTGGCTCCGAGCTCCCCGCTCAGTTCAGCGCCCACATGCGCGATTGGTACTACTGCGATTGCGTCCGGTTCCGCCTGCAACATTTCCATTACGTTTGCGCCAACCGCGGTTGGAAGCGGTGCCGTGCCGGATGTTATCACCGCGCTGCCAACGCCGACACTGGGTTCGCTTTCGCTGAATGGAACGAAGAATGGAAGCACTGCCACCACCACGACGGGCATTACCGGCAATACGTCGGGCCTGATCTACAGTACAGGCACTGAAGCTACATTCACCGTGACGGTTACACAGAGCACGGGAACACCATCTGGAGTGGTGGCTGTGCAGATCGATGGCGGTACGGCGGTCAATTACACGCTGACCTCCGGAAGCGGGTCCACCGCTACGGCTACGGTGACGGTTTCAGGCCTGAGCGCGACGTCGCATACGATTGTGGCGAATTATCCTAGTTCCGCGGGCATTGCGGGTTCAACCTCGTCGACCGTGAACTTTTCGATTTCACCGGCCAGCACATCGGTGAGCTGGACACCAAGCTCGTTTGTGCAGCCGGTCAGCCAGGCGATTGGTACCGGGGTGCTGGATGCAATTTCAGTGGGAAGTATTCCAGGAGCCTTCACCTATACCGCAACACCTTCTGGTGGGTCGGCGCAGGGAATCGACGCTTCCACTTACCTTGCAATCGGAACGTATGCGCTTGGAGTTACGTTTATACCCACGGACTCCGTGAATTACACGAGCTCGACGGGATCGGTTGCGACCTACGTGGTGCAGCAGGCGAGCACGACGGCGCCAGTGGGGGCTTCGCAGTATGTGGTGGCGACTGACGGCTCCGGCAACTACGGGACCGTACAGGCAGCTGTGAATGCAGTGGGAGCAAGCGGCGGTTCGATCTACATCAAGCCAGGAACTTATGCTGGGATGATTACGGTGGTACAGCCTAACGTTGCACTGCGGGGACTTGGCGGCGATGCGACTAAGGTGATCTTGACCCATGCTTCCGGAGCGTTCAGCGTGAGCCCCGGCACTGGCTACAACTACGCGGGCGAGTTCAACAGCTCGTACAGCAACGGCTCTCAGCTGCCTTCGGGAAGTTCAGTGTTCAACGGCGATCAAGGATCGTCCACGATGGTTGTAGCCGGGGCCACGAACACAGCCGTGAGCAGCTCTTCGCTGGTTCCCACTAACTTCTATGCAGAAAATTTGACGGTAAACAACACGTACAACACAGACACCACAACGACAACCACAACCTATTTGAGTGGCGGCATCTGTTCGGCTAATGCAGGCACAGCGCAGACCTACAGCTATCTCTACAATAATGGTATCGAGTGCGCCTCGCAGGCGCTGGCTATCTTTACCACAAGTGATCAGTCGATTATGAACAACGTGTACACGGCCAGCGGACAGGATACGGTGTACGCCGGAAGCGGCGGTTGTGGTCTGCCTTGCACCGTCGCACGCCAGTACTGGTGGAGAGGCAAGATCGCCGGCGTGGTGGATTACATCTTTGGCGATGCTGCAGCGGTATTTGACCATGACAACATATTCACGGGATACCGCTCTCCGTCGACGGTGGAGGCGCAGAGCAAGCATGCTCAGACGGGTAGTACGGCGGATTATCTGAGCGGCTACGTTTTCAATAACAGTACGTTCACCTCGCAGCAGACGGGCATGAGCAATCTTTACCTCGGCCGGCCGTGGGGAACGTATTCGACCATGGTTCTGATCAATGCTTATATTGACCAGTTGAATCCACTGGGCTGGGAAGAGTTCAGCGGAACAACGAATTTGCCGACTTCTACCTACGTGGAATACAACACGCACGCGTACACTGACCCGGCACCGGGCAGCGCAGACATCAACGGTGTGATCTATACCGGTACGGGCGGGAACACTGGTTCGGGGGCAATCGGAACGCGCGAGACGACTTCGCAGAACCCGGGAACGGCGATGGCATCGAACGCAGTGAAGACTGCAATGACGGCGGCACAGGCGGCAGCCTACTATCCGATTGCGTTCCTTGGCACCAAGATCGGACCTGGCGGTATTGGAACACTTTCGCAAGGTGCAGGGGCGACATGGAACCCGGTAACAGCACTGGCGAACGGGATGAATGCGTTTGTTCCGTCAGGCAGCACGGTCACGGTCAATGCAGGTACCAGCATCACGATCCTGATGCGGCCGCAGACGCCAGGTGGCGGCGTATTGCCGACGGGAACGTACACGCTGAAAGATGGCAGCACAACGCTGGCATCAGGCACGCTGGATGCGTCGGGTGAAGCTTACTACACGACCAATTCACTTTCGGCGGGCAGCCATAGCATTACGTGGGTCTACGGCGGTGATACTAACTTCACCGGTTCGACGACGACGACACCGCTCTCGGTTACGGTGACGGGCGGGCCGTTCAGTTCCACGACAGTGCTGCAGGTGAACAACAGCAGTCCGACGTACGGTACGGCAGTGACGGGGACGGTAACGGTGACGCCGTCGTCAGGAAGCGGTAATCCGAGCGGCGTGGTTTCAATATTGCTGGGAAGCACGCCGGTAGGAAACTGCACGCTGGTCTATGGCTCATGCAGCTTCTCCATCGCGGGCATTGCCGCGGGCAGCCCCAGTCTGACGGCGAGCTATCCGGGAGACGCGAACTACAATTCGAGTCAATCCAGCGCCTCATCTCTGAGCGTAGGCAAGGCGACGCTGACGTTGACTGCGACGAGTAGCAGCCGCACCTATGGCCAGCCGAACAGCCTGGGTTATACGCTGACTGGCTTCGTGTACAGCGATACTCAAGCGAATGCGACTACGGGTTCGCCCACCATCACGACAACGGCAACGCAGACTTCCGCGGCGGGAACGTATCCCATCACGGCAGCCGCGGGCAGTCTGGCGGCAACCAACTACAGCTTTACGGCTGTGGGCGGAACGCTGACGGTAAACAGCGGCGCGGTGCAGAAGATATTCTTTCCGGCGCTGCCTAATCTCCCGATCGGCGGACCGTATGAGCTGACGGCGCGCACCAACGCTGGCCAGACCATTACCTACTCCATCACGACCGGCTCCGGCCTCGCATCCGTTAGCGGTCCGGTCTTGACAGTAACTGGCGCGGGAACCATCACGGTGACGACCAACGCAGCTTCGATCAACGGATTCAACGCAGCAAGCTCAGTGAGCAGAACCTTTACATCACACTAGAAACGACACGCGGGATGGATAACATGACAAGCACTCCACGACGTAACAAGAACATGATCATGGCAACGGCGGCTGCAGGGTTGGCTCTGCTGATGGCGGGCTGCTCTACGGGCGGCGGGCTGTATACGCCGGCGACGTCGCCATTTCCTGCGGGCACTAAAGTTACAGGCCGCGCCATGGGCGGCCAGAATCCCGTGAATGGCGGCGTGGTGCAGCTTTACGCCGTGGGGACAGGTGCGAATAAGAGTGCGGCGACGCCACTGATCTCGTCTGCTTCCACTACGCGAGTGGGTGGCACGGGAACTTATCCGGTGGTGACGGATGCCAACGGGTTCTTCAGCATCACGGGCGACTATGATTGCACGGGCAATCCCCAGGTGTATCTCACGATTACCTACGGTAAGACGATACCTGCGGCCACTGCGACCAATAGTTATCTTGGCTTGATGGCAGCGCTGGGATCGTGTACCGCACTACAGAGCACAACGTTCATTAATGTGAACGAAGTGACCACGGTTGCCGGGGGGTATGTGCTGGCTCCGTTCATGGGAGCCGACTATGCGCATGTATCCAATCCGAGCAGCACGGCAGTAAGCAATGCGATGGCGATGGCGAACAACCTCGCTGACTTCAGCGTGGGTTCGGTTCCGGGGCCGGTACTGCCTGCCAATACAACCGTGACGCCAGCCGGCCTGATTAATTCGCTGGCGAACGCGATCTCAAGCTGCATCAACAGCGATCCAAATACGAGTGCGACGCTGTGTACGACCATGATGGGATTCGCCAAGGATGCAAGCGGGAATACACCGAGCGATACCATTACCGCGGTTGCGAATATCGCCAGCAATCCCGGCAACAACGTGAGCGGAATTTATAATCAGATTCCGTCGGTGGGTGCGCCGTTTGGCAGCCCGCAGCTTTCGACGGTGCCGCAGGACTGGAGTCTGTCACTGAAGTACTCAGATGCTTCGCTGGTGGCGCCGTATGGCGTGGCAATCGACGCTACCGGCAATGCATGGGTGACGAACGAAGGCGGCTTGAGCGTAACCAAGATCGCGGCTAATGGTGCGATCCTCTCCGGCAGCAATGGGTATACCGGAGGCGGTGCGCTGATCGGACCGCAGGGCATCGCAATCGATAAGAATGGTGCTGTCTGGGTTGCGAACACGACTACGAATGCGGTGGTGGAACTGAACGGCACGACCGGGGCACTCGTAAATACCTTTGTGTCAGTTTCTAATCTGGTTGCACCGACGGCGATTGCTATTGATTCGGGCAATAATGCCTGGGTCGCGAACTTCAATGGCAATACGATTGTGAAGATTACCAGCGCGGGGGCTATCGGCACCGCTATGGCAGGGAGCCGAAGCGGCGGATCGTTTAGCCAGCCGAACAGCATTGCAGTGGACAAGAGCGGCAATGTCTGGACGTCAAACCTTGGCTATGGCAACGTGGTGGAGTTTCTGAATGCCGGGGTGGAAGCGAGCCCGGTGGCGACCGGCTATAACGACAGCAATACCATCTCGCC
>JARLFX010000461.1 GCA_031296355.1 Acidobacteriaceae bacterium | reverse complement strand
TTCCCCTCTGGCATCGGAGCGGGGTTGCGTTTGACGATGTTGTCATGGATGAGGCTGAGGGAGCGGGGCGCCGCATTCGCCGGAGTTGGCCGGTGGCAGAGAAGCGGCGGATCGTTGAGTTGACGTTGGCGCCTGGCGCGAGTGTTGCGCGTGTGGCTCGTGCTCACGGTGTGAACGCGAACCAGGTATTCGTTTGGCGGCGGGCCTTCGAGCGCGGGGAGTTGATGGAGTCAGCCGCTTCAGCCACGGCTTTGCTTCCGGTCACGGTGTCTGTTCCGGATGAGGTCGCGGTTGCAGAGTTTGGCCAGCCGGAGCCTGCAGGGACTTCAGGTTCGATTCACATCGAGTTTCCAGGCCGGGCGCTGATCCGTGTCGAGAGTGGCGCTGATCCGGCTCTGTTGCGTTCGATCCTTGAGAGCCTGCGCAAGTGATTGAACTTCGCACCGGGACGAGGATCTGGCTTGCGGCCGGCGTGACCGATATGCGGCGTGGCGTGTGACATGAAGCTGATTCAACGATTGTTCAACATGGATTCATCATGAAGTGAACCTGCGGTTCCGTCCGCGGTAGCCTATCGGTACCGGCGTGATTGGCAACGATCAGGTCGGAAGCTGCCGAAACAATATCCTCCGCGCAAGCGATGGAGACTGCCGTGAGGGAGTCTTCTTGACTGCCAGCGTCAAAGCGGTCAGAGGGTTAGGCTGGATGACACGCCCAACATATGTGAATCGCCGTAGGCATCGTTAGCATGGACCAGCCAAAGACGCTGACAGGCTGAAGCCAAAAGGTAAAGCAGTCGGTTGACCTGATAACCGCGACAGGTCACACGGACATCCAGACTGCCGGTGTGAAGGCGGGGGCTAAATCATTCTTGTCGCTGAATCAGAACATGGAAACCCCGCTGGCCTCCCCGGGAATCGGGGGAAGCGCCTCGCAAGAGTCGCCGACAGGCCTGCGGGGAGAGGATGCTGGAAAAAGCAAAGGCCGCTCTGTAATGGAGCGGATAGGAAGCGGCAACTTCTCTGCAATAAGCAGGCAGACTTCCAGCAGGTCATGAAGGGCGAGAAAGCAGGCAAAACCATCTTATGAGGAAATCGCAAATGAACGCGGACAACGCGTGTGCATCCTCAGCCGCCGTTGCGCATTGGGACCAGATCGACTGGAAACGATGTGAACAGCAGGTAGCTCGGCTGCAGGCGCGTATCGTCAAGGCATCCCAGGGGGGCCGCTGGGGCAAGGTCAAAGCCTTGCAACGGTTGCTCACCTGCTCGTTTAGCGGCAAGGCTCTGGCCGTGAAACGAGTGACAGAAAACAAGGGCAAGCGAACCTCGGGTGTGGACCAAGTACTCTGGTCCACGCCGCAGTCCAAACTCAAAGCGATCGCATCGTTACAGCGCCGGGGATACCGCCCGCTGCCGTTACGGCGGGTGTACATTCCAAAATCCAACGGCAAGTTGAGGCCGCTCTCGATTCCCGTGATGAAGGACAGAGCCATGCAAGCGCTATATCTGATGGCTCTGGAACCAATCGCCGAAACCTGCGCGGACCCCAACTCTTACGGCTTCCGGAAAGGCCGCTCTACCGCAGACGCCATCGAACAGTGTTTCAAATTTCTGTCGAAAAGCGACGCGCCGGAGTGGATTCTTGAAGGAGATATAAAAGGCTGTTTTGACCACATCAGTCATCGATGGCTTCTTACCCATGTTCCTATGGACGCAATCATCCTTGAGAAGTGGTTGCGATGCGGATTCCTCGAAAAATCTACCTTGTTTGCCACCGAGGAGGGGACGCCTCAAGGAGGAATTATCTCACCCGCGTTGGCGAACTGGACTCTGGATGGTCTGGAGTCCCTCCTGAAGAGGACGTTTCCGTCTCGTAAGGAAAAGGGGCGACAGATCTACTCCAAAGTACATCTGGTGCGCTACGCCGATGACTTTATCATCACCGGACGCAGCCAAGCTCAGTTGGTCAACGAAGTTTTACCACTGGTGGAACAGTTCCTGCGTGAGCGGGGTCTGGAACTCTCAGCGGAAAAAACTCACGTGACCCACATCCAGAAAGGGTTTGACTTTCTCGGCCAGAACATACGCAAGTATGGAAGGAAATTGTTGATCACGCCTGCTCAGAAGAACGTTCAGGCGGCTCTGACAAAAATCCGGGGAATCATCGAGAAGAATAAATCGGCGACGCAGGAAAATCTGATCGTTCAGCTCAACCCCGTCATACGGGGATGGGCAAACTATCATCGGCACTGCGTTGCTAAACGTGCGTTCGCGCGCATGGACTTTGAGATATGGCGCAAACTGTGGTGGTGGAGTTATCGCAGACATCCACGAAAGAACGGCGTATGGGTGAAAAATCGGTACTATCACCCTATCGGCGAACGGATGTGGAGGTTTGCGGCACGCACCGGCACAAATCCCGTGGGACAGCCTTCATGGAAGCGGCTGCTCTACGCGGGGAATACGCCCATACAACGGCATCTGAAGATCAAAGGGGAAGCCAACCCTTTCGATCCCCGGTGGCGCTCGTATTTTGCACAAAGGGCCAAGGGTTCGAAGGTACAACAAACTGTCGCGGATGACCGGCTCTCCACTCCAGAGGGCTTACACATGGCTTGAGCCGGATGAAGGGAAACTGTCATGTCCGGTTCTTAGGGGAGGGAGCGTCAGCAATGACGTTCTCTTACCCGACTTCGATGGTTTGAGTGCGAAGGTGCAGACTGTTCTCGAGCAGCAGCCATTCTCCGGACATGTCTTCGTCTTTAGAGGACGCCGCGGCGACATCGTAAAACTGCTGTGGTGGGACGGAGATGGCCTTTGTTTGTTCTCCAAGTAACTGGCTTCACACTACACCTCTTTCGATTGCATCGGAAGGTTTTGTTCTTTCCCTGCTTTGAAGGCAGCAGCCCGATCAGAGACCCGGTCCCATCGACTATTATGCTTTGCCGGTAAGTGTGACTTTGGCAACT
>JARLFX010000081.1 GCA_031296355.1 Acidobacteriaceae bacterium | reverse complement strand
GGCCGTATTCTCATGGATGCGGTTCGCGCCAATCGCCGCCCCTCGCAGATCATCACCCGCAAGTCGCTGGAAAACACCATCGCCAGCGTCGCGGCCAGCGGAGGCTCCACCAACGCCGTTCTGCATCTGATCGCCATCGCACGCGAAATGGGAATTCCTCTTTCGATTGACGATTTCGACGTCATCTCCAAGCGCACACCTTTCATTTGCGACCTGATTCCGGCCGGCAAATACATGGCTTCGGATTTTCAGACGGCGGGCGGCACGCGCCTACTGGCCCAACGGCTCATCGACGCTCACCATGCCGATGGATCGACGCTCACCATCAGCGGCAAAACGCTGGCGGAAGAGGCAGCGCTGGCCGAGGAAACGACCGGACAGGTTGTTATCGGTACGTTCGAGAAACCTATCAAGTCGGTCGGGGGGCTGGTTATTCTCAAGGGAAACCTGGCTCCAGAAGGCTGCGTGATGAAGGTAGCCGCGGCCAACCGATACGAGCATCGCGGTCCAGCGCGCGTCTTCGATACCGAACAAGCGTGCTTTGAAGCTGTGCAAACCGGCAAGATCAAGCCTAACGACGTGCTGGTAATTCGCTATGAAGGCCCCAAGGGCGGGCCCGGAATGCGGGAAATGCTGCAAGTGACGGCGGCCGTTAGCGGCAATCCCGAGCTCAGCCCGACTGTGGCACTGCTCACCGACGGGCGATTCAGTGGCGCGACGCGCGGTTTCACCGCCGGCCATGTTGCCCCTGAGGCTTTTGTCGGCGGACCGATTGCCGCTGTTCGCGAGGGCGACATCATTCACTTCGACATCGCCAATCGCACGCTCAATGTAGAGATCAGCGACGAAGAAATTACGGCTCGTCTGAAGGGCTTCAAACCACCGGCCCTGCGCTGGCCCAAAGGCGTCTTCCGCAAATATGTGGATCGTGTCGGCTCCGCATCCGAGGGAGCAACGACGTAAGATCAGCTTCTAGCAGCTAGCCTCTAGCGAAAGGTTTGAAACTAGCAGCTGATAAAAAAGTGAACTGTCGTTACTTGAAAATGTATTTAACGACGAAGTTTGAAGAATGGGAAGTAAGCAGGCTTTGCCAGCAACAATCTGGAAGCCAGAGGCCAAGAGCTAGCAGCTAACAAGGAGCTTATATGGGAACCAAAGCAAACGCGAACGCCTCCAAGCCATCTGCCACGAGCGCTCACCTCACCACGCCTACTCGCCTTACCGGCGCGGAAATTCTGTGGGCAACGCTGGTGGGTGAGGGCGTCACTGACGTCTTCGGCTATCCCGGCGGAGCAATTTTGCCGGCATACGACGCGCTGCGCAAGTTTCCCATTCGTCACGTGCTGGTACGTCACGAGCAGGGCGCCGCGCACATGGCAGACGGCTACGCACGCGCATCGGGCAAGGTTGGTGTGTGCATCGCCACAAGCGGCCCCGGCGCCACCAACCTGGTCACAGGCATTGCTACAGCCATGCTGGACTCGATTCCCATGGTCTGTGTAACCGGTAATGTTTCCAGCAAGGTTCTCGGCACTGACGCCTTTCAGGAAGTAGACATCACAGGAATCACTCTGCCTGTAACAAAACACAATTTTCTGATCAACCGTCCAGAGGATATTGCCGGGGCGCTACGCCAAGCCTTCCAGATAGCGAAGTCCGGCCGTCCAGGCCCGGTGCTGGTTGACATTACCAAGGACGCGCAACAGGCCACGGCGATCTTCGATTTCGATGCTGCAAAGCCAAAGCCTTATCGTCCGCACCCCATGCTGCAGGTTGAAGAGAGTGACCTTGCGCAGGCCGCCGAACTGATCCGCAACGCCAAACGCCCAGTGATTCTGGCTGGGCACGGTGTCTCTGAGTCATGCGCCATGGAGCAGATTCGCACACTGGCTGAGCGCGCGCAAATTCCCGTGGCTCTCACTCTGCTTGGTCTCGGCTCGTTTCCCGCCTCGCATGAACTCAACCTGGGCATGATGGGCATGCACGGCGAAGCCTGGGTTAACCATGCAATTCAGGAGGCGGATCTCCTCATCGCCTGCGGCATGCGCTTCGATGATCGCGTTACCGGAACCACCTCCACCTATGCTTTGAAGGCCAAAAAGATTCACATCGAGGTGGACCCCGCCGAAATCGATAAAAATATTAAAGTCGATGTGGCTCTCGTCGGCGATCTTCGCGAGGTGCTCGAGAAGTTGTTGCCGCGGATTTCCGGCCGCGACGGCTCCGCCTGGCTCCGCGCCATCGACTCCAGCAAGGGAGCGGCCGCGGTGCGCGACATCAAAAACCTGCCCGACTCCGGCCATCTCTACGCTGCCCACGTCATGCACGACCTGTGGCGCATCACCGGTGGCAACGCCATCGTTGTCACGGATGTAGGCCAGCACCAGATGTGGGAGGCGCAATACTTCCACCACGAGCATCCACGCACACTCATTACCTCGGGTGGGCTTGGCACCATGGGATTCGCGTTGCCTGCGGCTATCGGCGCAAAGTTCGCGTGTCCGGACAAGGAAGTCTGGGTCATTGCTGGCGATGGCGGCTTCCAGATGACGTCGGCCGAGCTCTCCACCATCGCCCAGGAAAAAATTAAGATCAACATCGCCGTCATCAACAACGGCTTTCTGGGTATGGTCCGCCAGTGGCAGCAGTTTTTCTACGACAGTAACTACGAGTCCACGCCCCTCGTCAGCCCCGACTTTGTCAAGCTTGCGGACGCACACGGAATTGCCGGCCGCGCCGTCCGAACCCGCGCCGAAGTAGTCTCGGCCGTTGAAACCGCACGCTCCGCCGCAGGCTCCTACCTACTCAACTTCATGGTCGAAAAGGAAGATGCGGTTTACCCGATGATTCCCGCAGGCAGCGCATTGCACGAGATGATCCGCCGCCCTGAGAAGGACCCGCTGCTCGAGTCACCGGACGATAAGTAAAACAGTCGGAAGTAAAAGAGCCAGGAGCCAGTTTATGCTGCATACATTCGTTGCTTACGTTGAAGACTTACCCGGTGTGCTCACGCGCGTAGCTTCCCTTTTTCGCCGCCTGAACATCAATATCAACTCGCTCACAGTGGGGCGCAGTGAGCGTGCAGGGCTGTCGCGGCTGACGCTGGTCTGCGAGGCTTCTTCAGAGGCTGGCCACCGCATCCGCGCCAGCTTGTTTAAACTAGAGAATGTGGTCGATGTGGACGACATCGCCCAGGCGCCATCCGTTACGCGCGAGCTGGCGCTCATCAAAGTGGCAGCCTCACCCCAGAACCGGTCTCAAATTTTCGATCTGGTTGAGGTCTATCGTGCGCGCATTGTCGACCTTACCTCAGAGTCGCTCATCATCGAGATGACCGGCGTCGAAAGCAAGATCGAAGGACTCATCGAAGTACTGCGAGAGGATGAAGGCCGCATTCTCGAAATCTGCCGTAGCGGCAAGATGACCATGCGCCGCGGCCAGCATACTAGTGGTGTACTCCGGGCCATGGACGGCGGCGATGACGAGTCCGCCGAAAAAAACTTGAAGGACACAACGGCGGTCGACTTCGAGTAACTCCGCCCGGCACCCTGTCCCAGCAGCTTTTTTTGAATTGAACCCTAACCGCGCAAGCAAAAAGGAAAATCGAGAAAATTATGGCGAAGACCTACTACGATCACGATGCAGACCTCTCCCTCATTCAGGCAAAAAAAGTAGCCATCATCGGCTACGGCTCCCAGGGACATGCTCACGCTCTCAACCTCAAAGACTCCGGTGTCCAGGTAAAAGTTGGGCTGGCCCCAACATCGAAGTCCATCGTCAAGGCGCAGAAAGCCGGTCTTGAAGTAGTCACCGTCGCCGAAGCCACCAAGTGGGCTGATGTAGTCATGGTTCTGGTTCCCGATCAGACCGCGGCCAAGCTGTATACGGAAGAGATTGGACCGAACCTGAGCGCGGGTAAGCTGCTCATGTTCGCCCATGGCTTCAACATCCACTACAAGACCATCGTTCCTGCGGCGGGCATCGACGTGGGTATGGCCGCTCCCAAGGCGCCGGGGCATCGGGTGCGGGAGGTTTTTACGGAGGGGGGAGGGGTTCCCTGCCTCATCGCTGTCCACCAGGACGCGACCGGCAAAGCACATGCGCTCTGCCTCAGCTACCTGAAGGGCATTGGCGGCACACGGGCTGGAGTTCTTGAGACCACGTTCAAGGAAGAGACCGAAACCGACCTCTTCGGCGAGCAGGCTGTGCTTTGCGGCGGCGTCAGCGCGCTCATCAAGGCGGGCTTCGAGACCCTGACCGAGGCCGGCTATCAACCCGAGAGCGCCTACTTCGAAGTTCTGCACGAGCTCAAGCTCATCGTTGACCTCATCTATCGCGGCGGCCTGGCCTACATGCGCTACTCCATCAGCGACACGGCGGAATATGGCGACTATGTCAGTGGTCCGCGCGTCGTTGGAGCCGAGAGCAAGAAGGCCATGAAGCAGATCCTGACCGAAATCCAGGATGGAACATTCGCGAAGAAATTTCTCGCCGACCAGAACTCGGGCCGCAAGGAGTTTCTGGCCTTCCGCGAAGCCGAAGCCAAGCACCCCAT
This sequence comes from Acidobacteriaceae bacterium, assembly GCA_031296355.1. The sequence goes on along the minus strand of JARLFX010000081.1, from coordinate 641 downwards.
CGAGATTGTCGGCAAGAAACTCCGTGCCGCCATGCCTTTCCTCGATCCAGTGACGGTAGAAGAAGTCGCCAAGAACCGGTAGGCTTCAACAGGTGTTTCAACTACGGCCCGGCAATCGATGATTGCCGGGCCGTACCACTTCAAGCCGCTTCCACAGCCCAATCCCCTCCCCACCCTGTAGAATCAAGCTAAAACCCGCCTCATTTCGGCATGGGAGGCCCCTTGCTCTACTGGCTGCTCTACGAAAAGCTGTTCCCGTTCTTTCACCCTTTCCGGATCTTCCGCTACCTGACCTTCCGCACGGCCTTTGCCTCTCTGACGGCGCTGATGATCGCGCTGTTCATCGGGCCGTACGTCATTCAAAAGCTTCGGGAGTTCCAGATTGGCCAGTACATTCGCGAGGACGGACCCCAGTCGCACCTGAAAAAAACAGGTACGCCCACCATGGGCGGCGTACTCATCTGCATTGCCATCCTTTTGCCGACAGTGTTGTGGTCCGATCCAGCCAATCCCCTGGTCTGGGTTGCGGTATTCTCCACGCTCGCCTTCGGCGCCATTGGTTTTGCCGACGACTACATCAAGGTGGTTCAGCGGCGCAGCCTCGGCCTGACGGCGCGCGCCAAACTTCTCTGGCAAAGCAT
>JARLFX010000460.1 GCA_031296355.1 Acidobacteriaceae bacterium | reverse complement strand
CTGTGGCGCCGTAGTGCAGTCAATGAGCGCACTATGGATCATGCTCGCACACATACCCGGTGCTGTGTATTATCCTGATCACATATGCCTGCACCGCCTTCGTATCTCATTTAATATTAGAATAGGGACAATGGTGACCATAAGACGGGCCACGCCTGACGACCTGATGAACATGCAGATCTGCAATCTGAGCAACCTGCCCGAAAACTACCAGCTGAAATATTACATGTACCATATCTTCTCCTGGCCTCATCTGCTCTACCTCGCCGAGTCGCGACCGGGAAACGTGGTGGGCTACGTGCTCGCCAAGCTGTATGTCTCCTAATATCGAACCAGCGGGAATAGCGAGGACGAGCCCGACGCCGAGGACAAGGACGACAAGCTGATTCACGGCCACATCACCTCCATCTCAGTCCTGCGCACCTACCGTCGTCTCGGCATCGCCACCAAGCTCATGCAGGCCGCCGAAGAAGCCATGAAGGAGGCCTACGACGCCGACTACCTCTCTCTCCACGTTCGTGTCACCAACAGGGCAGCCATCGGACTGTACAAGGACGTGCTGAAATTCCGGTATCGTACGCCACATAACAGAATCGCTTAGAGTGGTCAAGGTCGAGCGCAAGTACTACGCGGACACTGAAGATGCGTATGAGATGATGAAGTTCTTCAAGCCGACCGCTGAGGCGAAGCTGATGAAGCGTGTGAGCATGCCCATCACCTCGACCTTCCCTGGTGCCACCTACCCCCTTATCGAGTACGAGATCAAGAAGGAGAAGCTTATCGAAGCTCCCGTTGCTGCTGCAGCCGCTCCTGCCGCGGAGCCCCAGCAGAAGAAGGAGGGCGGAAAGAAGAAGAAGACCAAGAAGAGAAAGTAGCGCTCCTGAGTTTTGACTGACATTATTGCGTGAGTGGAGTCTTGCATGCATTGATCTATGCTTATTATAGATACGTTTGTCTATTAATCTGATATCGAGTATGGCAACAAATCAATTCAATGTGGTATAGTGTGGTTAGCAGCGGTTAATAATAGTGATTCTTCGGAAACTGCATGGTCTGCACGCGCGCCTATCTGGGATCGGGGTCGTCAACATGGTCGCCAGAATGAGGACCCAGCTTGGAGTCGGTCTTCTTGGCGGCGTTCTCCGCAAAGCCTTCCTTCTTAGCCTCAGGCTGGAGCGGGGCGGTCCCAGGAGTGGTGGCCGGCTTCTTCTTCTTGGTCTCTATCACGGGCACCTTGTACCCCTCCGGTATCCGCTGTCTCAGCGCCTCGTAGTCCTCGGTCGTGGTTATGTCCTTACGCTTGTAGAAGAGCACGTATGAGGCGGTGCTGCAGACTGAGGACGGGTCGATCCGAGAGACAGAGGAGTCGTCGAACTTGTACCAGTGGCCGTCGTTGAGTCCGGACGCAGTGTAGTGGCCGAAGCCGATGGAGCCGTAGTGGTTGCTGACCGCGTACAGGTCGTAGATGGCCGGCTTGCCGTTGCGAGGCACATACTTGGTGAGGTCAAGGTTCTCCAGCGGGAAGTCGACCAGCGTGTTCAATCTTCCCCCAACCGAGCTCATGCCCATCACGCTGCTCTCCTTTGTCTTGAATCGCTTCAGATGGAGGATGAGGATGGGCGGGGAGCGGAGGATCTCCATGCGCTTCTTGGCGGCCACGCTCTCCTTGCACTTGGGACAGAACCAGAGGTTGTTCTCGTCCAGAGTCTCCCAGTCGCTGAACTGGTCGAAGCAGCTGTATATGCTCACCTTGCTGCCTTCGCCGTTGAGGTTCTCGCTGAAGTTCTTGTGCACCTCGAACGTGTCCAGCTGCTCTGAGTCTAGCACCCACTTATCCTTGTCCTGGTTAAGGACGATCTCTAGCTCGAACTCGCGACGGTTCTGGTTGTAGTATTTGTGCTCGGTGTAGAAGTAGTCGTTCTTGACGGGGTCCTTCGTAATCTTGAGCAGCATGTCCTGGACCCGCTGCTCAGCGGTGAACGGCACCAGACAGTTATCACAGTCCTCCTTGTCGCAGTAGAGACACTTCTCGTGGTTGAAGCTGCTCCTGTCCGCGATGTTGACGAACCGCAGTTCGTAAGGGTACTCGCTGGGAGACTTGAGCTTGTCGGGCCAGTTCTTCTCGTCCAGACCGGGGAAGACCTTGGCGAAGAGCTCGTCGTCACCCATCAGCTTCAGTCTTGCCAGCTCGGCCTCGTCCACCACCACATCCGACGCCTTCTTGCCCTCCCCATCTGCGACCGACTGCTGTCCTGTCGTCGGCGGCGTCGTCGTCGGAGGAGGCGGTGTGGACGTGAGCGTGGGAATGGGCGTGGGTGTCGTCGCAGGCTTCTTAGACTTGGCCAGTCCCAGCTCGAGGAGGGGACGGAAGTAGCGGAAGACCTCCATGTGCAGTTCCCTCAGTGTCTGCGACTTCTTCACGTAGATGAGACGATTGAAGGTGACACGCTCCTTGTACATGCTGTTCCAGTACTGCTGCTTCATCATCGCCATTATGCTGACGCAGACACGAAGCATGTCGTCAGAGAGTCCGTTGTTGTAGTCGTCGTGGTCCCGGACACGCACCTTCTTGGGCTTGCCAGTAACCTTCTTCTCGTCCTGGCCCTTGATCTCCTCGCGCGCCTGCAGTTGCGGCGCGGGCCCGCAGCCCTGCTCGTGTCCCTGTCCCTGCCCCGTGATCTCTTGCATTTCGGTGCCGTCGTCGCGTTGGGCAGGCTTCTTCTCTTCGAGAGTCTTCTCCGCGTCTTTCGGGACCGGCTTCGAGGCCTCTGCCTTCTTCCGCGTTTCGTAGCCCAGGTTCTCGGGTCCTGCGAAGTACTTCGGGTTGATCTCTTGCACGTACAGGTGCGATGTGCTCATCTTGCTAATGAGCTTGACAGCCTGATCGGCGCAGACAAAGCGGTCGAAAGTCTTAGCAGAGAGCATGACGAGAGTTGAAGAGTACTTGGGCACTCCCATGAGATCCGCGATCTTCTGTCTCAGCTCGTCCGCCGTCGCCTGCTTCCCCAGTGTGAGCGAACACTTGACCGGCTTCTTGGCCAGGTTGTAGGGCACGTAGACGAATATTATCACGCGCTCCGTGGGCGCAGGCACCGGCAGAGAGATGATCGAGAACGGGTCGAATGTCACCGAATACTTCGCACACTTGGGACACTTAACCACAGACTTGTACTGGCCGTGGGCGAGGTCAACGACGATCGACTGGTTGCGTGCCAGGTAGCTATACCAGTTTTCAACGCTGACACTATTGTCCTCAGGATTGTCGGTGGTCTTGAGCTCGACGTAAGGCTTCTCCTTGACACGGTTGAGGTCCTCGTGCAGCGCGTCCAGCACCGTCGATATCAGCTCCTGGCTGTCCTGCTGGGCGAAGCCGGCAAACGCGCTGTGGAACTTGCCTATGACCCGCTTCAGGTCCCACGGCGACACAAACTGCGAGTCGTCGTACCAGAGGAGCTTCATTAGCTTGGCGTAAGACTTGGCCATCTTGCCCTTGAGACCGAGAACGTTGGTTTCGTTGATCTCGGGAATGTAGCGGTCCTCGAGGAAATATCTGGAGAGGAGCCAGGTGTTGCTCAGACACTGGAGGCCGCTGTTCATGAAGCAGGTGTTGCCGAGGTTCTGCAGTCCGGTGCGGCCCATGTTCGAGTGGTCCGTTTTTGTATACTTGGTGAGGTCCTCATCCTCGCCGACGGCAGAGCACTTTTCGGCGTGAAACTTCTCGTCCTTCTTCATGCAGGCCATAGAGCAGTAGAACACTTCCTTGCACTTGCAGGCAACAATCATGGGACGTTCCTGGTAGCAGAACTCGCACTTCTGCATCTTCACGTTCTTCGTGTATCTGAAGATGAACTCGCCCTTGTCGTTGGCAAGCTCGAGGACGATCTTGTCGGTAGGACTGATGTTCAGCTTGTCCAGAGTCTTGGTCTTGTCGTAGAGGTCCAGACACACGCCCGGGAAATCGATTCCCACGTTGTCCTCCACGTCCCCATCCTTGACATTCTTTATCTGGGCCGTGCGGATCTTGCTGACCTCCTTCTTCAGCTCCTCTACTATGGCTTCGTAGTTGGCGGTGGCATCGAGGCGCCAGAGGCGGAAGTTATCGGCCTTGAGGTTGTAGCCGTAGCGGGGGAGGCCGAGCACGGACACGATCCGATCCTTCAGCTGCCGCAGCGTCCACCTCTTGCTCCCGAATATCGCCTTCTCCTTGCTGATCTTCTCGACCTCAAAGTTGTCGCGCGCCGGGAGCAGGGTCAGATTAATGCGTTGGAAGTAGACCTCGACCTGGTAGAACGCGTAGTATTCAGGCCTGTACTTCTCGCGTCTGAGGGCCACTCCGCCGTACTTCTGCTGAAGGTAGTCCCACTGCTTGCCGTTGATCAGCTTGTACTCGATACGCTCACGAAGCTCCGGTTTCAGGACCATGTTGTAGAGATCCTTGGGATCGTCGCTGCGATAGAAGTCTTCGGAAGCCTCGATCAAGTCCACGTTGGTCATGGAGCCAGGATGTGACCGTGTCTTGTCCTTGAGCTCCTCCTCCTCCGACCGCGATGACCAGTAGTACGTCCGCGGCTGGAGTCCCAGGTATCTTTTCCACTGTCTGTGCCATTTCTTGGACAAGACGTAAGCCTAGGAGAGTGTGAGAGAGGGACGTACCCACTCGCTGGCGTCTTCCTGGCTCAGCGAGGTTGTCTTGAGGGCCTTGTATCCCTTGAGCTCCTCCGCGAGGGCCATCTCGTCAGGCCGGGCTGCGACCGAAGCCGCGGGCCGATTCTGGGCCTGCACGAGTGGGTTCGCGGGCGGGACACCGTCGGCCGTCTTCTGCTCGTCCTTGGACGGGCTCTTCCCGTTTCCGTCCTGCATCCTATTCTGACTGTCAGCCACCGGGCATCATTACCTTTTACTTAAATAAAATAATCAAATACCACCACTAAGGTCCTAACTAAGATATAGCATAGCCCAGTATCAATTAGGCGCATTTGTATTTATTAATGCTTGAGTATTTGAATGAATTATGGCTGTCAGTTGCCGATGTATGTGTCCATGTTCGCACCGTGTGGAGCGCTTGCATTGGGGTTTTGGGGTTTTGGGGTTTTGGGGTTTTGGGGTTTTGG
>JARLFX010000459.1 GCA_031296355.1 Acidobacteriaceae bacterium | reverse complement strand
CGGTGAGGATGACAGTGGGAACTCGACATAGCGCTATGGTGTTGTGGTATCAGCGTTGTCACTGTGTTATTGGGCCTTGCTAGCAGTCTGCATGAGATGAAGAAGGTCGCTGACGTAGCGCTCATATCTGTCCCTATCGTCCCGCTTGTAGAACATCTCCTTGGCCTTCTTGAACGGCATATCAAGCATGGCGAGTCCGAGCTTGGCCAGCTCCACGAGGTACAGCAGAACCTACCGGTCACGTTTTACTCCGCTGTACCTTCTTTTCCCCAGAACGCATGAGGACGCAGTTGCGCTCGTTGAAGGTCATGTCCTTCTTGGTCTCCAGGATCTTAAGGTCCTCTTCATAACTCGTTGCGTACCGCTTCAGCAGGAACATCGATTGCGCCCCTATCCTGTTCAGCACCTGTCTCTCGTTCTCGATCGAGATAGGCGGGATGTTGGTGCCCTGATATGCTGGCTCGTAGTCATCGTCCTCGGATTTCTTCTTTGGCCCCTGCTGGAACTGGTACTTGTACAGAACCATGGGGTCGCCCTGGAACTCCGCAAAGCGCAGAAAGCTGAAGAAGTTAACCATGTTCTGCTCGGTGAGGTCCTCGCTGACACGGATGGTCTTGCTCATGATGCAGCCGAGAATTTTGCTCTTCGCCGTGAACAATGGGTCCGACTCCGGCACAACGATCTTGATGGGCACCTCGTTGGCGTCGTTGTTCTCTACGATGAAGCCGTAGTTGAGGAAGAACCGCGAGTTGCACTTCTTCCCGTAGCTGTCGTAAACCTGGTCACCACGCTCGAGGTTCTCCTTGGACTCGATGATGAACCCCTTGCGCTTGTCGCTGTACTCCCAAGCAGTCTGTTGCGGCCGCTTGTGGTTCAGCATGTCAGCCAGCGGGACCAGCGCATCGGTCTTCTTCCCCTCGATCGCGATTCCGAATATTCTGCTAGAGACCAGCATGCGGACCTGGGAGAACTCCTCGAGACTGAACTGCTTGAACTCTTCCACTGCGGTGGTGATGGTCTTGTAGTCTCTAGCCACATCTGCCACCTTCTCTTCCACCTGGTCTACTCCAATATATTTCACGGTCCAGCATACCAAGGAAGGGAGAGCCTTCGAGCCACTTCTTCTCCTCGGGAGTGAAGAATATGGGGAAGTTGGTCGTGTTCTTGGGCAGCATGTCAAGGTACACCGCCCACTTTGTGTCAGGCTTTCTCCTCTCCTGCAGAATGTACGTAGACAAGAAGCTGTGCTTGGGAGAGAGCAGGTCGAGTCCGGCCTTCTCCATCTTCATGCCAATAGGACTGGCCTTGGCCATCTCGAGAGTGATGATGCGCTCGCGGGGCACCATCAGGAAAACTTCGTTCTTTCTCAGTTTGCAGCGGGCATGCACCCCGCGGTAGTCTGGCGAGTAGTACCGCATCTTTATCTTGTCGAATACCGCCCCACCCTCCTTCAGCCACTTCACGAACTTGTTGAATCGCAGGATCTCGGGATGGTCTATACATAAGACGAGTAAGGGTACCGGCAGGCAGGAGATTGTCCTCACGATACTCCCTCAGCAGATCCTCGTTAAGTCGCTTGATGTTGGGATCCTCCTTCAGCTTCTCGGGCATCGCCGCCAGCACAGCCTGTGCATCCGAAATCCTGTCCATGTGCTGGAGAGCGGCAGCCTTGCGGTAGTATCCTTTAGCGAACTCGGGCTTGGCCTTGATGGCTTCCTCGGCGTCGAGGATGGCCTTGTCGAACTCCTCGTTGCCGTCGTATGCGGCGGATCCTAAGGTCGGTGCACTGCAAGGACGTACTGTTCGACAGCACCACCTCGTTCCGCGGATCCAGGCTCAATGCCTCTGTATAATATTCGATTGCGAGCATGAAGTTGCCGTTCTGAATCGCGGTGTTGCCCTTCTCCTACTCCGGCTCTTAAAACAGCGACGGCACCTTGAGGACCATGGGATCCTTGATCTTCCCCTTCTTATCCTTCCTCTTCTTCATCATGGAATTTACGAATAACTAAATAGTGCGGGCAGCATATAGTAGACCTCCCGCGTGCCTGCTGGCCACAATATGTCAGGATCCATTACAGGGCCGCATTCAAACATTGGTGGCTATCGTGGCGCGGCGTGGGGTTTTGGGGTTTTGGGGTTTTGGGGTTTTGGGGTTTTGG
>JARLFX010000458.1 GCA_031296355.1 Acidobacteriaceae bacterium | reverse complement strand
CCAAAACCCCAAAACCCCAAAACCCCAAAACCCCTGTGATAGCATAAATTTCGCATGGACAAATAACCAAGCGCGACATTCTTTTGGCTGGCCCATGGTTCATGAATATTACAGAAGAAAAGAAGGAAAACCATGATGAGATCCCTTCGTGCGCCTCTCGCGGGCGTGAAGGTCATAGACTTCACCCGCCAATATCTCAACTACGCCGGCCTCCTCCTCGCCGATCTAGGAGCCAACGTGACCAAGGTCGAAGACCTGGCGTCCCCCGACCCGCTTCACACCTGGTTCCCCCTTCACGGCCAGGCCTCCTCCTACTATTATCTCCTCTGCAGGAACAAACGCACGGTCAATCTCAATTTCAGGTCTGATATGGGGCGCTCGCTTCTCCGCCGGCTCGCCACAAAGGCAGATATTCTGCTCGAGAACACCCGTCCCGGCACCATGGCGCGACTCGGCCTCGATTATCCGACCTTATCTAAACAGAACCCATCGCTGATCTATTGCAGCATCTCCTGCTTCGGACAGAAGTGCGCGAAGCCAGGCCACGCAATCAACTGCATGGCGAAATCGGGCCTCCTCTCGTACTCCGGAACCGACTCAACGCCGTCGCTCGCCGGCGGACTGGGGGCTGACATGTCCGCGGTTCTGTTCGCCAACATGGGGCTACTAGCTGCTCTCTATCGCAGGACGAACGACCCTGCAAAGCGGGGAGAGAAGGTGGAGGTGGCGATGGCAGAGACGATGATGGCGAAAAACATGCTGGACTTCGGCAAGCTGAGCGTTGATTCGCGGGCGGTGCCCGTCGGCGGCAAGGAGCTCTCCAACGGGGGCTTCGCCTGCTACAACGTATACAAAACCAAGGATGGGAAATACATTGCAGTGGGGGCAACGGACAAAAGGTACTGGGATCGACTGTGCAACCTGCTCGGGATCGGGAAGTCCAAGGAGCGCGAGAACTTCTTCGAGCCAGGCCCAGGACAAGAGATGCTAAAGTCGCTGGTCGGGCAGCGGATCGCGGCGAAAACGGCCTCGGAGTGGGAGAAGGCGTTCTCTTCCTGCGAGTGCTGCTGCAACGTGGTCAAAGATCTCAAAGAGGCCGTAGACGACCCGGACTACTCCTCAGGCCAGGACGCGGTGCTCCAGCATGCCAATGTAGCCGGAAAGGACATGAAGTTCATCAGACTACCTGTGAGGATGACGAACACGAAAACTACACTGTACAGGGAGGCGGAATGTGCGGGCGAGAGCACGGAGAAGATACTGGCGGAGGAGCTGGGCGTGGGGCCAGAAGAGCTGGCGGAGCTGAGGAGGGGCGGGGCCATTCCTGAGGAGGGTAAACATAAATAACTGTGCGAATGTGAGACTTTTGTGCGAGAATAACAATCGAGCACTGTATGGGAAGATGATAGCAGCAGCAGAAGCGTAGCGTGAATAGTGGGCAAGCCATGGTGGGTAGCATAATAATTGTTGATTAATAAATCACTATGCAGTGGTAATCCATATATTATTAACCAGGAGATGGTACGAATCCTCAAGAAGAGGAAGACTTTTTGCCCTAACAAGTGCAAGAAGCATACTCTACACAAGGTGTCCCAGTACAAGAAGGGCGCGGACTCGCCCCACACCCAGGGTAAGGGCGTGACCTCATGGGGTAGGAAGGAGGAGATACGACTCGAAGCAGGCCGGCTATGGTGGGCAGACCAAGCCTATTTTCAGGAAGAAGGTCAAAACAACAAAGAAGATCGTCCTGAAGTACAATTCCGTCCTCTCATCGCCCGTAGGTTCGAGTGCACTGTCTGCAAGGGCAAGTGGTTCATGCCTATCAAGAGAGCGAAATCCATCGAGCTGATCGAAGACAACCAGCGCAAGCGTGGCGGCAAGAAGACCAAGGTCTCCGGTTAAATGACTCTTAATCGCATCTCTGCATTCAGACGCATCACATCCAACAAGCTCGATCAGCTAGCGTAGTGCATGTTAATGGGGCCGGAGTGGCCATATTTATCGAGGGACACGTAGTGCAAGCTTATTTAAGCGCATTATACGCCCCCTCAATATGCCCTCATATAGTATAGCACACTGTGCATCGAATTGAGTGCCCAACAGTGTGAACTAATCGAAGCTATATATGCATGAATATGTTGGACAGTGAGATAATACTGGCGCAAATCCTCTTTTTATGTGTAAAATGAGAGTTAGACCTCGCTTTATTACTCCTTCTTGAACTTAGCCTCCAAAGATTTGTCGAACTCCTGCACGAGACGCTTGAAGTCGGCGGTTCTCTCGACTTCGAGGATAAGCTTGGCCTTGGGGGTGTAGGTTTCGGTCGTCATCTGGGTTACCACCTTCTTGTACTTCGCGTAGCCGTTCCTAGCGATAAGAGAGCAAAGGCTACTGGGCTAGGATGTCAGCGACCCTGATGGCAATGTTCATTGCGTAGCCGATGGAGTGCAGCTCAACGGTAGGAAACTTGTCCAGGTACTGCTTGGCGACGCGGATGAAGTAGGGAATGCTGCGAGTCTGAGATATGTTCAGCTGGTTCGTCTTCGGGTCGAACTTGACTTCTTGCATCCACTTATTATTAATAATGGTTTTATCCAGCATTCTGGCTTCTATCCTATTATGCACTATTAGTCTGTTTAAACGAATATTTTATTGTCTTGTCCCACTTAACATACACAGTGTGTAATAAAGCTTTTAAAGAAAACTCAAATCAAAATTATACGACCAAAAACATATTTTAACTTGTTTGGTTGTGGTTGACATCCCTCTACGGGGTTTTTGGGGTTTTGGGTTTTTGG
>JARLFX010000457.1 GCA_031296355.1 Acidobacteriaceae bacterium | reverse complement strand
TTTCATTTGCGTGCGAAACTCGTCCACGTGAATGCCGAGTACTTCTTCTCGGTTCTTACCATTCACCAGTACGCGCATTGCATCGCGGGTTAGGTCCGATACGCTGCGCGCACCGGACACGGAACAAAAACGTCTGAGAGCCGTATACTCCTCTTCTGAGAGCCGGACACTGATCATGCGTGAACGTCGATTCAGTACTGTCATGTTGGATTTAGAAATATCTGGAGTGAAATAGTAGGGATGTCGCTGGAAGAGGAATGGCTTGCGGGTGCTCTTGCGAATGACGCCAAGTTATGTGGATGGACTTTTGATCGACCGGGCTACAGAGATTAAGCTCAGGGCAGGCTCCGCCCCCCTTTGTCCCAGGCTGTTGCGAAGAACTCAACAAACAAGTCACACTTTCCGGTCAAGTGCGAGGTTGCCTCTCAGCGCCATCCTACAAAAAGTTAACAGCGCATTGATCCAGTAATCCATCTTCTGGAATTGTCTAAAAATAGCACGCGTGCATGAAAGATACAAGAAAAACGTGAGACAGAAGTGTGACAACTTTAAAATCGTATTATTTCAACACATCTGTTTCATTTCAGGCCATTTGTCCCCCGTTATTTGTCGGGATACAAGAACAAACGTATGACATTACATGCCATACGTATTACATCTTAGCCGAGAGACGCATACATCACCTTTGCAGGAACTTCATGCATTGAGAATTCGGTGTTTTAAGGCAAGTGAGAGATTCAGGCAGGTAGGTTTGCGCCAGTTCTACAAACATCAATCAATAATCTGATACAGAATATGCTTTCCTGCATTCGCAGTTAAACACAACAATTGCTCAATTTGAAGCACGGAACGGTCGAGAAGCCTTGCATCCCAGCTCTTGAGCTAGCGGCTCGCTGGATTTGAGGAGGAACTACTCCCCGCCAGTGCAATTCCGGCACCGGCTCCAGCACCGACAAGTATGCCCGCGATGAGCCACTTTGTCCCCTTCGACAATCCACTGGCGCCGTTGATATCCATCGTTTTTACACAAAGCATGGCTCCAGCGCCGCCCGGCTGCCCCTGTATAGTGCCAGAGACAACCACTTTATCTCCGACATACTTATGGGAGTCCTTGCAGGTCAGAACATACTTCACATTTTCTTCAGTACTCAGATAATATGTTCCGTTTTCAAAGCTCACCAGACCCACTCCCGAGAAACTGGTTGGACTGGCACCTGCCTGCATGGCAAACGAAACCACGCGTCCTGGACGGACGTTTGCTAACAGAATTCCATGATCGTTGGTGACTCCGAAACTGCCATTCAACGAGGCAACTTCTACCGTTTTTCCTGCCTTCAGAGAAATCACTCCGCGCGAATTCGGTTCGCTCGGGGTAACCCGAAGGCCATTAGCCTCGAGTTGAAATGCCCCGGAGGAGGCCAATTCGCTTTCTCCCTGCTGCAAGACAAGACGGTTACTGTACAGTGTGCCGCGCGAGCTTGAAGACATCGTGATCTCGGTGCCTTTGCTCAGACGCAGATCCGCAGTGGCCTGTCCGGTCTCAACTACAGACCCATCAAAAAGGGTGGCGTTGCCCTTGACCGAGTAGTTGTCCACGCGCAAATCTCCACGCGCGCTCGCCGTGCCAATCGAAACGGTTCCGGCGGCAGCATATGACAACATGCAC
>JARLFX010000080.1 GCA_031296355.1 Acidobacteriaceae bacterium | reverse complement strand
TATGGCCGGTTCATCCGTATCCATGAGCCGCGCTGTCGCCGCGTTTCGCAGGTATACCGGAGCCTCACTCGGGGAAGCGCTTCAGGCTGCCACCTTGAATCCCGCCAAGCTGCTGGGGCGGCCGCAAATCTGTTCTGCCATTGCCGGTCAAAAGCAGAACGTATGGCGGTTGGAGTGCCACACGTAGCCGGTAATCTTCGCTTCTGCCAAACAAGGTACAAACCATGAGCGGGTGTCATATCGCTCCTGACTCCCTTCGCGGGGGAACACCTTGCCGACCGGAACTGGAAACCTGGTGCACGCAAAACGCGGTTTGCTGTCCCATTCTAAGAATGGGCAAAGTCATCACCTCTCCAGAGGATTTTCTCTTTATGGCAGAACGCAAACGAAGCTGGCTTCTTTTTCCGGATCTCCTTTGCCGCCGTATCGATCGACCTTGGGATAGGGGCAAAGTGGGCGCTGCACGATCTGTTTGGTGTCGCCCGATTCGCGCCGTGTTGCTATAAGTCGATCCGGGGCAACTCGCTGCTCAACCCAGCGTACAAGCGCCGCAAGGCCATCGAACGTATCTGGGCCAATCCCGTTCGAGCAGTGCTCAACGCCCGGCAGAAGAAACAAGCGAAAGAAGTCGTCGGTTGCGACTCCTTCTTTTGCAGACACCGCGCGATAGTAATCGATGGTCTCCTGTGGCGGAACAAGCCGATCAGCCCATCCGTGAAATAAAAGCAACTTGTGGCCACTCGCGCGAAACGGCTCCAGGTTTGTGTCGTCAGCGTTCAGAAGCGGCCCCAGCCGCTTGTTCATTTGATCGACATCGCGATCGTAGTCAAATGTTCTCCAGTCCCAATCCCTGCCAAAGACCCATCGAAATATGGGAGTGAACGGCGCGGCAATATTCGGCTGAAAAGACTGCCCCATAAATGCAACCCACCCGGACTCACTGCCCTTGGCAAGACCCGGGTAGATGCTCTGACCAGTCCGCCGATCCACAGGCCCTGCGTAAATACGCCGGACTGTCTCCACTTGAGCGTGCGTCAAACAGTTGGGACTATCCTTGTCAGAGCAGATGAGAGTCGACGGATCGAAGCTGCATCTCTCGGGATCAGATATCAATCCATCTTTCAGGCCATCGAGTGTGTCGCATTTTTCTGTCACAGCTTTCGATAGCAAAGTTATCTTCCCGGGCGGCAACCATGACTCGGAATCGGTGTGGCCTTGAGTGAAATTCCACAAGATACTGATATGGAGGGGCACTCGGTCGTTCGCAGGAGCACCGCCGAGAATCCCGTCATAATCATTGGGGAAGCGTTGAGCTTCCATCAGCGCCTGTTCACCCCCTGTCGAGCAACCCTTGAAGTACGAGTGTGCCGGCGCCTGACCGTAATAAGCATGGACAATCTGTTGCGCGAACTTAGTCATTTCATGAGTTGACCGATATCCCCAATCTGCATACCTCTCGGGGCGATCGATAAAGACGGTTTGGTCATTATTGGCCGGAACCTTCATTCCCATGTCGGTGTTGACGACAGCATATCCGTGACGCACGCCATCTGCTAGCGCTGAGTAATCAATTTTTCCGGCAAACCCTCCATTGCCAGTTCCCAGGAGCCGTTTGTTCCACGCCCCGGCCAGCGGAAGCCACAACTCCACCTCGATATCGGAATCCGGCGACGGCGCCAATGCTGCCTCAATCCGGCAAAATGCGGGGCCGGGTGGCAATGGTTGAGAGGCACCCAGCGGATGAAACTCACCTGGAGGAACGCTGACTGCTGACCGAACCGTTACGTTCGGCAGGGAGAGTTTGGCTAGTTGCTCACAATCTTCACCTTGGGCAGATATCCAAGTAAAAACAAGCAAAGATGCAAATGTAAATGCAAGCACTCCTCGTCTTGGCATCGGTGTCCTCGTGTCAATCTGAATAGCTATCGGCCATGAGCCGGCGGTTTCTGTTGCGACTGAGAGTCAGTTTAAGACCTGAAGCTACATAGATAACTTCCGATTCAAGCTGGCATAAGGCTTGGCGAATATCGCCATATCGATCTCCAAAGTCTCACTTGTGCTTAGCTTCGTGAACATCGAGCCTTTGTGCGCTCACTGAGCTAAACTGTTTTGGCGGTTCCGCCGCACAGTCGGTATGGAATGCGGCCGATTGCTAATTCTCACGAGAGTCGAAGTAGTCAATCAGGCTGTAGGCATTTCGATTGATGCTTTCTTGCCGACCAAGCAAACCACGCCAGGGGCGATATCTTGAATCGACGATCCCTTTATTGCCGTCTACATCCGAAGTATTCCCCTTGTTTGATATATCGGTCGGATCGTTATCTTGATAGCGGAAGAACTGCCAGCCAACATTTCCTTTGTTTTCCAGCAATTGAAGCGTGACGTTTTGGTAGGCGTTGCCGCGCTCGGTCTGTGTATGAACGAGCCAGCCAGCGCCTGTTACATTCGTCATGCCGGAATCCATAGCCTTCGTATAGAATTCCGATATCAGAAAAGGCTTCTTTGCCGCAGATTCCCACATAGTCATAACGTCGATTGATGGCGTCCAGTGGGTGTAGAAATTTACAGATACTACATCGCAGTATCTTCCAGCCGCTTTGAAGAGTTCCGGTAGAAGATACTCTGGTTCCGTGAAACGCGACCCAAGAATCATGTGGTTTGGATCGTATTTCCGCAGCGCTGCAGTCGTAAGCCGGAAGTAGATATCAGCTTCATATCCTAGAAACTCCGCGCGGAGTCTGTCGTCAGGTAATTCACTATGGTGCCTGTCCATCCAGGCTTTCGCAGCCTTGTGCCCTGGGTCATCCGCAGGCAGTGCGAGATATGTATCCAGGTTGCTGCGCTTGAACGGAAGCTCATTGTCAATGAAGTAGCCATATAGGTTGGCGTCGTCCTTGTACTTCGCGACGCTGGCGGCAAGCGCGTCGATTGCCGCGGGAAACTCAGGATCAAAAACAGGAATCGCGCCGGCCATCCATGCTCCGGGGTAGCCTGTGTGAGGATGCTTTCGGATCTTCGCGCCGTATTCGTATCCAAGATTCAGAAGAACGGTATAGGAAAGAGGCTGCTGTGACTGGAGAGAGGAAGCGCGCAAGCGAGTTACATCGCTCCATGCACCGAGCGCGTTGAATCCATTGCCAAGAAGGAGCGAACGTGTGGTTTCCATCCAACTGCCCTCGTCGCCAAATGTATCGATCAGAGCCTTCGACTCATTTGCGGACAATCCAGGAGTTACAGCAGCTACTGCAATGTTGGTATAAGCATGACCATCCGGGTCGATATTCCACCATCGCGATCCGAGTTTTGCAACGTGGTAGAAGCCAGTTGCTTTTTCCGTCTTATCCATGCGGCCACCGTATTTGTCGACCGGCACGGTTGTAGGCCGGTATCCCTTCAGTTGTTCGATAACGCGGGTCGGATACCCTTCCCAGTGGTACTCTCCGCGAAGCGCTTGTGCATCTTGCCACGGGGTCGTCTGGATTTTCAAGCTCCATTCTTCACTCCCGTTGTAGAAACTCGTCGACGAGTCCGTTGGCAGGGCAGTGCCATGTTGCACTGAAGCGGATGGGGGCTGTTGTGCGATGGAGACAGGGAGAACGCCGTAAATACTCAGCAGGATGATCGTTCCTATGAATCTATGCATGACGTATCACTTTCTCGCATCGGAATTGACCGCGGTTGCTCCCGCGAATACGTGCCGGAAGCATTCCGTAGGGTCGGCATCACAAGATGCATCTACACATCTCGCAGGGGTATCAGGTTCCTGATTCCTCTTGAACGCAGGTAGTCTTCATCTTTGGCGCGGCTCTCGCACACGATACATGGAGTCTTTCCGTCGACAACGAGTTTCATGAAACGGTCGCCGTAGGTCCAATCAGGCGGGTGAGACGCCTGATTAAGCCCAACGTCGGGAATGACCAGCGCGGTGCCGCGGTTGTTTGCGGAGATGCGACTATGACGAAATTCTGAGGCAAGCGCAGCGAGTTTCTTGCCTAGCGGTTTAGGCTTGTTATTCAGTCCAATGAGCCCAAGCGTGTATTCGAGACTCGAGAAGCTTTTGATTGCAGGCTCGATGTCGTGCGAGCACCACCATGTAATGCCCCAGAGTTTGCCAGTGCTGGCTGCATTGCGAACAAGCGTGTCTGCGTAATCGAGAAGGTGCTCCTCCGGCGTCCACTCCGGAGAGACGCCAACTTCCTCTATCCATACTCGGCGAGCAGGGTCTTCGTGATAAGCAAACGCAAGCTCCGCCTGATATTCCGCAAGGTGCGACGTGCCTACTCCAGCGCAGCCAAATTTCTTCAGAGCGCCTGTAAAGTACGCATAGGAATGTACGATGGTAGAACTTCCGGTGGTCGCCAGGTTCTGCCGGGTGAAACCAGAGTCGGAGAACCAGTGCTGATGGTCCACTCCGTTGACGTGGAACTTGCCCGGCGCTAACTCCGCGCACAGGCTCAGAAGATCTGTTGCCCATCGATCGGCTTCGGCCGGCGTCGCAGGATTGTCCTTTCCCATCAAGACCCCTAGCTCATTGCCGAGATCGAATCCGAGAAAACGCGGATGCCGTCCGATGGTACTTGCCAATTTCGTGAATAGAAGTTTCTCAGCTTCAATGGTTCTTCTGTCGGTGAAGATGTTGCACGAAGGCAGGTTTGGCTGCGTCCATGCCGGCATAAAACTTAGTCCGCTCATCCAGCCGTTCAGTACAGTGACTTCAACATCCAGCCCTGCGCGGTCGGCGGAATCGAGGAGTATGACTAAACGCTCCAGAGCTTCCGAACTTACGTAATTGACTCCGGGTTGAAAGATAGGCCACAGGCACTGAGCGCGGATGTGATCCATTCCAAGATCTGCAATGGCCTTCAGATCGTCGGCAATGGATTGCTGGTTCCAATCCTGCCAGCAGTACCACCATCCGCGCCGGGGTACGTAGTTGACGCCAAAACGAAGCGTGTTCGACGTCGGCGGCTGCGGTTGAGCAAGCAATGGAGATACATGCAGAAGTGCGCCTGCCGTAGAAAGCGCCACGGCTGAATTTTGAAGAAAGGCTCGGCGCGTTATGGATTTCATGACAGTTCCTTGTGTTCTTGATAAAGTTCAGTAGTTGAGTTAGCTTTGAACCGGCAGAATTAACCCAGCCCCGGCCAATTCTCTGGCCAGGGCTGGATTAATTTGTCTAATTAGAATTCCAACCTTAACGTGAGTTGCAGTTGGCGAGGCGTGTTGTGGGACGACGTCATGTTCTCCGTGCCATCGACGCTGCTTGGATTGTTAAAGCCCTGTACGTTCAGAGCATTGAAGGCATCCAAATTGAAGCGCATGTTCACCTTTTCCGTTATAGGGAAAACCTTGAACAACGAGAGATCGACGGTGTAGTTGATTGGACCGT
>JARLFX010000456.1 GCA_031296355.1 Acidobacteriaceae bacterium | reverse complement strand
CGAGGATTTCGACGCGATGATTCTGTCGGTGACGAAGTTCGGATTCTTTGTGGAACTGGATGAGTTATTCGTGGAAGGGCTGGTGCCGCTATCGTCGCTGACGGACGATCACTATACGTTCCGCGATACGACGCGCGAGATATGCGGCTCGCGCACGGGACGCCGCTACCACATGGGGCAACGCGTGCATGTGCTGCTGGATCGCGTGGACCGGCAGCAGAAACGACTGCAGTTTGCCGTGATGCCGGGAGTGGATGACCTTCCGGCGCGCAAGGGTAAGGCGAGAGAGCCGAAGCCGGACCGTCCGGCGTTGAGCCCGAAGCGCAGCGGGAAGAAGAAGACGCGGGCGCGGAACCAGAAGGCTAAGGGAAAGCGAAGAAAGTAAGAGGCGGCAATGAAGATTGTGCTTCGTATCTCAAGCTGGGTATTGATTCTTGTGCTGTTAGTCATCCTGTCCGGCAGTGCATGGCTGTTGCTTGATACACATGGTCTGCCACCCATGAGTGCATTAGCCGCCTATGCTCCGCTCCAGTCGCAAGTTGCTCCTCCACTCTCGTGTGGAGGACAGGCGCACGTTGTATTGCCTGTCAGCGCGATGGGCTATGTGAAGGATGCATTCATCGCAGCGGAGATGCGGGGAGATTCCACACGATATGTCGCCGCGAATATATCGCGAATCGTTCTTTGCCCGCCATGGAAAAATCTGCCCCAAGCCATGCGAGAGGAACGAGAGATGGCACAGCTTCGTCTTCACTTTTCGCATGAGGAGCTGCTTTCTATAGAGCTCAATAGCGCCAATTTTGGTGGAGATATTTATGGGCTGCACAATGCCTCAGGCTTCTACTTTCGCCGTCCGGCTAACGAACTAACCATCTCGCAGGCAGCCCAGCTTGCCGGTATGCCGCAGCATCCTGCGCACTATCGCAATCATCCCGATGCATGGCTCACACGCAGAAACGCAATTTTGGGGAAAATGAGTGAAAACGGGAGTATTAGTACTGCTGAAGCAGATGCGGCGAGCCGCCTCCCGTTAGGACAGTGAGTCGCTTACAATAGTAAAGAACGTAATTTCCCAGGAGATTTCACGCAATGGCACACACGGTTTTCTGCGCAAAGTACAAGGCTGAGATGGAAGGACTGGACGAACCGCCGTTCGACTCTGACTTTGGCCAGAAGATCTATAAGAGTGTCTCCAAGAAGGCGTGGGGCGAGTGGGTGGAGCGGCAGAAGATGCTGCTGAATGAGTACCGGCTGCAGCCGTGGACGCGCGAGGCGCAGGAGTTCCTGGTGGAGCAGATGAATGAGTTCTTCTTCGGCGAAGGCGGCGCTCTGCCGAAGGAATACGTCGCGCCGAAGGCGTAGAACCTGCGACCGGGCGATAATCGCGGAGGCAAGGTATACTGGTTACTGCAATAACCCCCGCGCCTTTCCGCAGTGGACTGGCGCAATGTACAAAGTCGGGACGTGGCTCAGCCTGGTAGAGCGCACCCTTGGGGTGGGTGAGGTCGCTAGTTCGAATCTAGTCGTCCCGACCATTTTTTCATTTTGGTCCTTTCGTAGATCACGTTGAAGGGGTATCTGTAAGCAGGTGTTGCGTTTACAGCGTCCATAGAAAAGTTCGAACAGAGCTTTCTGAGCAGTACAGCCTTTTCAGCTGTATCCTGCGAAACATACAGTGAATAGGCCTTATTCGCGAGTTCGAACACTTTCTCCGCATCGAGGGCTCGGTCACTGTTTTCGTCACAGGTGAGCCCCCAATGGCCGTCTTCACCTGCTGCTCTTCGACCCGCCACTCATCCATCTTGCGCTCCCAGAAGACCTCCGGGATTTTCCCGTCTAGAGGCTGTTATGAACTTGAATCGAAGTAGAGACTTTGCGGCGCTCTGATTTTCTTCGAATCTTGAGGGATGGGGAACAAGAAGCGGACTGTATATCCGAGCGATGTGAGCGATGAAGAGTGGGGTTTTGCAGCACCGT
>JARLFX010000455.1 GCA_031296355.1 Acidobacteriaceae bacterium | reverse complement strand
CCAAAACCCCAAAACCCCAAAACCCCAAAACCCCTGTGGTGTGCAGCACCATGGCCTTTTCGAAGTGAAAAGTCGCTGAAATGCTTATATATAGTCGGTGCGATAGTCACACATCCTAGCTAAGCAGCAGAGTTCTTCTTGAAGACGTTTTCCAGCTCTAAAGCCTGCAGCATGCCCTGCTCCCCCTTCATCGTCTCCAGTATGCTCTTGATCTCTCTGTTCTTCTTCTGAATCTCCTTGATCCCCTCCGACACGGCGGGCTTGCGTTCCTTCTCGCCTGCAGGTCGGGCTCTGGAGTATCCGCTTTCCATGTCCGATCCCTTGGCATCGCACAGCGCGTTGAGCGAGTCCAATATGCTACGGGCCCGCATGCCCTGCTCCTCGAGCGCCAAGAGCTCCATGCGCTGTGCTAGTTCGCTGTTCTCGTCCTTGATAGGCTTCTTAGTCGGCCGCGTCCAGCCCTTCGTCTTGCTCAGGATCTGCGGGATGCGCCGGTCCTGGGTGAGAGTTGCTCGCGACTGCTTCATTAGGTTTGAATTCTTCTTATGTTGCGATTATATCCGTTACTGCCTTGAGGATTATTATTGGATAGAGGGTCCACGATTTCAAATCGTGTATCGTGCCATCTCGCGATCTAGGACAGAAATAGTATAATTGTTAATATTTAGCAATACAACAAAAGCGCTGCCACTAGAAATGGAGCCAACAAGCAACGACCATGCAGAACGTCCCACTGATTCTGAGGCCGAGGCCGCCGAGATCCCCAAAGACCTCCGCCACTACGAGATGCCCAACTTTGCGAATCGTATCCTCGGGCTTAACGATCATTTAAATAGTGCTATACGATTACACCAACAAGGAGAAGGACATCGTGACCCTGGCCTTCCGCACCGGGAACTGTACGAGTTTGCAATTTCACCCTCTAGTCAAGTATCTCCGCGACCTTCCCAACAGCCTCAACCCTAGCAGGGTGACGGAGACGGTGCAAAGTCGCATCAACGGCAACCTCAGCTCAAAGACGAAAGAAAGTGCCGTCCAGCGCTCCGTGCGTGTCCCCGGCCGGGACCACCTGAAGGAGTTCGAGTGGGTCCCCGACCCGTACTACCTCGCCGAGGAGAGCAAACGTGTTGAGGCAAAGGACAAGAAGGCCAAGTGTGTCTCCTCGCTGCCTTTCGCCCCGCCGCCAGCTGGGAAAAAAGGTTCGTTCTCTGTGAATAATCATTTTTCTGCAGAGAAGTACGAGAACCTCTCAGGCGGGACTGACACGCGACTTGTTCACTTTGATGACCCGTACGACGCAGCAAAGGATAAAGGGATGCGCGACATGTGGCTGGAGAGGATGAAGGTGCTCTACGGCGAGTTTCGGCCAGCCCCACAGGAACGCAACCTCGAAAAGGTCGGTCGTTCCCTCCTTCCCGATATCGTGCTCCAGCTGCGAAAGTGTCTGACGACTGATTGGCCCGAGTGCAAGATGATCGTTGGATGTATGCTAGTTTGCGATGTAACCTATAGCGAATCCGAAGGACTACATCGAGATTAAGTTTGATGCGCGAACGGTGGAGAATCTGCTGGGACTACACGCGTACATGAACCACATCATTTCCAGCGATCCCGTCATCGCTGAGTTCAACCTCAAGAAAATAGTCCAATACTGGGGGATAAAGGAGGGCGACTACGCGTACTACATGCTAGGGCCGCCGTGGCTGCGGCTGGACCCAAAAGAAACGCTGAACACGCTCTACGCCGACCCGACCCGCTCCTCCGCCTACTCCCAAAAGTACAATCCTGCCCAGCCCAACGTCCAGCTCTACAGCAAGGCTATTAACATTCCTTGAATATTCCCCGAAATGATATATATTGACATCGTGTTCTCCTCCCACCGAACAGTTTCAGATTCCGCGAGGGAGTGTGAACGCCCATGTCAGAAATACAATAAGTGGGTGTGCATACGATAGTGTCATAATATGATGCGATACAATATCTATATTGTGTTGGGATACGGAAGAATATGCACTTGAATGTAGTGGTGGAGATAATTGTTCCGTCAATATGTTAAGGAACAAGGTAAACACTGGGCAGCACTATTTATGCGCGAGGGAACTAGCAAATTTATTATAGATGACGAAGAAGTGGGTTTACAACTTTGCTGAGGGCTCCCAGTCCATGAAGGACATTTTGGGAGGCAAGGGCTGCGGCCTTGCTGAGATGACGAGGATCGGGCTGCCGGTTCCGCCCGGGTTCGTGATTACGACTGAGGTGTGCGAGTACTATTATGCCAACGGGAACAAGTATCCTGCCGACCTCAACACTCAGGTCGAGAAGTACCTCGCTGAACTCGAGAAGACCATGGGCCACAAGCTCGGTGACAAGAGCCACCCTCTCCTCGTTTCCGTCCGCTCCGGCGCTGCCATTTCCATGCCAGGCATGATGGATACCATCCTCAACCTCGGCCTCAACGACGCGTCCGTCGAGGGCATCATATCCCAGACCAAGAACGAGAGGTTCGCTCTCGACTGCTACAGAAGATTCATCCAGATGTTCTCTGAGATCGCTATGGGAATCGACCACAACGAATTCGAGCACCTGATCACCGAGACCAAGAAGATCCGTGGGATCAAGCTGGACTACGAGCTGAGCGTGGATGAGCTGAAGTCTCTGATCGCTAAGTACAAGGCTCTCTACAAGAAGATGAAGAACGAGGATTTCCCTCAGGACTCCCACAAGCAGCTGTGGGCGGCCATCAGCGCCGTCTTCGGCTCTTGGGAGAACGATCGTGCCAAGATCTACAGGAAGCTCAACAACATCCGTGGACTGAAGGGCACCGCCGTCACCGTCCAGACCATGGTGTTCGGCAACATGGGAGATGACTGCGCCACCGGCGTCGCCTTCACTCGCAACCCCGCCACCGGAGAAAACAAGTTCTACGGTGAGTTCCTGCCCAACGCCCAGGGCGAGGACGTCGTTGCTGGTATCCGTACCCCCAAGCCCATTGAGGAGCTCGGGAAGCTGCTGCCTGAGGCTTACAAGCAGCTGCTGAATGTGAGAGAGATCCTGGAGAAGCACTACAAGGACATGCAGGATACCGAGTTCACCATCCAGGAGAAGAAGCTCTACATGCTCCAGACCCGCTCTGGAAAGAGAACCGCCCAGGCCGCCGTCAGAGCGGCTGTGGAGATGGTAGGTGAGGGACTGATCGACGAGAAGACCGGCGTTATGAGAGTCGATCCTTACCAGCTCGACCAGCTACTGCACAAGAACATCGACCCGGCAGGGAAGAAATCCGCCCACCTGTTGGGCAAGGGCCTGCCCGCCTCCCCTGGCGCCGCTGTTGGCCAGGTTGTCTTCACCGCTGAGCTAGCGCTGAAGTGGAAGGAGGACGGAAAGAAGGTGGTGCTCGTGAGAAAGGAGACCTCCCCTGAAGATATCGAAGGCATGAACGCCGCTACGGGCATCCTCACCGCCACCGGTGGAATGACCTCCCACGCCGCCGTCGTTGCTCGTGGAATGGGCAAGTGCTGCGTCTCTGGCTGTATGGCCCTCTACGTGAAGGATGAGAAGGCTGGTATCGCTGAGATCGCCGGAACCACCATTAAGGAGGGAGACTGGATCACGCTCGATGGATCGACTGGTGAGATCTTCCTGGGACAGCTGCCGACCGTGGATCCGGAGCTGTCGGGCAACTTCGGCACGCTCATGGCTTGGGCCAGCAAGTACAAGAAGCTGGTGATCAAGACCAACGCCGATATCCCCCGCGACGCTGAAGTCGCCAAGAGGTTCGGCGCTGAGGGCATCGGCCTCTGCAGAACTGAGCACATGTTCTTCGAGCCCAAGCGTATCCTTACCATGAGGAAGATGATTCTGGCTGACAACCTGGAGGACAGAAAGAAGTACCTCGAGGAGCTGCTGCCTTACCAGAAGGATGACTTCAAGGGCCTGTTCAAGATCATGAACGGGCTGCCTTGCATCATCAGACTGCTGGACCCGCCTCTGCACGAGTTCCTGCCTCAGGAGCCGAAGCAGCAGAAGGAGGTCGCCGATCAGATGGGGATCACTGTCGACAAGCTCCAGCAGGCGGTCGTTGCTCTGCACGAGTTCAACCCCATGCTGGGCTTCCGCGGCTGCAGACTGGGAGTCAAGTACCCTGAGATCAACCACATGCAGTGCCGTGCCATCTTCATGGCCGCGCTCGAGTGCATCGCTGAGGGCCTGAAGCCTATGCCTTACATCGAGGTGCCTCTGGTTGGGCACGTGAAGGAGCTCAGACTGATCAAGGAGCTGATGCTGGATGCGCTGAAGGTTACCCACGCCGAGGGCAAGGTCAACTACAAGTTCGGCACCATGATCGAGGTGCCCCGCGGTGCTCTGACCGCCGACGAGCTGGCTGCTGAGTCTGACTTCTTCAGCTTTGGCACCAACGACCTGACCCAGATGACCTGCGGCTTCTCTCGCGACGACGTCGCCAAGTTCATCAAGTACTACGTGGACAAGAACATCTACCCCAAGGACCCGTTCATGTCCATCGACCAGGACGGTGTCGGCCTCCTCATGCGGCTGTGCGTTGAGAAGGGCAGGAAGGTCAACCCTCACCTCGAGATCGGCATCTGCGGTGAGCACGGTGGCGACCCTGACTCCGTTGCCTTCTGCCACAAGATCGGACTAAACGACGTGAGCTGCTCGCCTTACAGAGTTCCTCTCGCCAGACTCGCTGCTGCCCAGGCTGCCATTAAGGATGAGATGAACAAGAAGCACTAACTTCTTCGCAAACTTTCTGAATAACCCTCACAGAAGCTATTCGAGTGCATATTATTATACGCGTGATATGCGGCGATGCACAGCCCTAGTATTGCCCATATGATATATTTGTCCCATCGTATCTACGAGACACGTGTGGCTATGTGCACGCTGATTATGTATGCGTTGCTCGTCACGCTATTGCACATGGGGTTTTGGGGTTTTGGGGTTTTGGGGTTTTGGGGTTTTGG
>JARLFX010000454.1 GCA_031296355.1 Acidobacteriaceae bacterium | reverse complement strand
CCAAAACCCCAAAACCCCAAAACCCCAAAACCCCAAAACCCCACTTCTCACCGTATGCCAGCCACACACGTGTCGTCCTCATAATACATGCATCAATGAATAACAAGCTCTATTTGCTGTGCACACAGGAGTTGCTTGAAACTAGTTTATGTTAACTGCTGGCTCTTTAGAGATCAGAGTCGTGGTCTGAGGACGCTCCAGCTCCAGCTCCGGCACCAGCACCTGCGCCCGCGCCTGCACCTTCCGCACCCTTGTTCTTGTAGTGCTTGGCGATGATGGGGTCGCACACGGAGGTGATGTCCTTGAGATGCTCCTCGAACTCTTCCTTCTCGGCGGTGGTGTGGGCGTCCAGCCAGTCCTGGTGGGTCTTGAGCGCTTCCTTGATCTTCTCCTTATCTGCCGCCTCGAGCTTTTCGGCCAGCTTTTCCTTGTCGTTGATGGTGTTCCTCATTGTGTGCAGATAGTTATCCAGGTTGTTCTTGGCATCGATCTTCTCCTTCGCCTTCTTATCCTGCTCGGCGAACTTCTCCGCATCCTTGATCATCTTGTCGATCTCGTCCTTGCTCAGTCTGCCCTTATCGTTGGTGATGGTGATGCGCTCGCTCTTGCCGGTGCCGATATCCTTGGCGCCGACCGAGAGGATGCCGTTCTGATCGATTTCGAACGTGACCTCGATCTGGGGGACTCCGCGGGGTGCGGGAGGGATGCCCGACAGGTCGAACTGTCCCAGCAGATGGTTGTCCTTGGTCAGTGGGCGCTCGCCCTCGAAGACTTGGATCTTGACCATGCTCTGGTTGTCCTGGTAGGTGGTGAAGGTCTGGCTCTTCTTGGTGGGGATCACGGTATCCTTAGGAATGATCTTGGTCATGACGCCGCCCACAGTCTCGATACCCAGGGTCAGCGGGGTAACGTCGACCAGGATCAGGTCCTTGGTCTCCTCCGACTCCTCTCCGGCCAAAATGCCTGCCTGAACTGCGGCACCGTAGGCAACGGCCTCGTCGGGGTTGACTCCACGGTTGAGCTCCTTGCCGTCGAAGAAGTCCTTGAGGATCTGCTGCACCTTAGGAATGCGGGTGCTGCCGCCGACCAGCACGATCTCGCTGACGTCGGTCTTCTTGAACCCGCTGTCGTCCAGAACCTTCTGCACTGGGCCCAGCGTCTTCTTGAACAGGTCCACGCACAGCTCCTCGAACTTGGCTCTGGTCAGCTTCTCCTCAAACTTCTTGCCTTCCCAGAAGTCCTCGATCTCCACATTGACCTCGTGCACGGTGGACAGCTCTCTCTTAGCCTTCTCAATCTCGAGCTTAAGCTTTGCAACAGCAGACTTGCTGGAAGTGATGTCGACACCATGCTTGGACTTCCAGATGCGGGTGAAGTGCTCAAGGATGCGCTGATCGAAGTCGTCTCCGCCCAGGTGAGTGTCGCCAGAGGTCGAAACCACCTCGAAGAACCCCTTGTCCACAGTCAGGAGAGACACATCGAAGGTCCCGCCGCCCAGATCGTACACCAGAATGTTGCGCTCACCATCCTTCTTGTCCAGGCCGTAGGCGAGGGCAGAAGCGGTAGGCTCATTGAGGATACGGACGACGTTGAGGCCAGCGATAGTGCCAGCGTCCTTGGTAGCCTGCCTTTGGGCGTCATTGAAGTACGCAGGGCAGGTGACGACCGCGTTCTTAACCTCGCGGCCGAGATGGGCCTCGGCGATCTCCTTCATCTTCTTCAGAATCTGCGCCGAAATCTCCTCTGGCGCCAGATCCTTCGCTCCGCTCTTGATGTTCACTCTGATATAAGGCTTGCCTTCCTTGTCGACGATATCGTAAGGGAGCAGCTTCATATCGTGCTGCACCTCCTTGTCGCCGAACTTCCTTCCAATCAGACGCTTGACCGAGTAGATCGAGTTTCTGGGATTGGTCGGAGACTGGTACTTGGCTTCCTCGCCAACGAGAATGGCGCCGTCGTCGTTGAAGGCGACGAAGGAAGGAGTGATACGGTTGCCCAGCTGGTTGGGGATGATCTCCACGCGCTTGTTCTTGAATATTCCCACACACGAATAGGTGGTGCCGAGATCGATGCCGATGACTGGTGCCTCCACCTTCCCGACCTTCTCCGCCTTGTCGGAAAGGATGGACGCCATCATGAGACATATGGCGATCAAAAGACCGAATTGCTTGTTCATCGCTATGTATGATATTTCTAGACTTTCTCTCCTATTTATACCGCCCACCTTATATAGTATGGCTGACACAGCGTAGATTAACACGTGTGATTTTATTACGCCCCTATAGGCAGAATATAAGTGGCTGCTGTGACGATTGTTGCGTACCGTGGACGCGCATTGGGGTTTTGGGGTTTTGGGGTTTTGGGGTTTTGGGGTTTTGG
>JARLFX010000079.1 GCA_031296355.1 Acidobacteriaceae bacterium | reverse complement strand
CCCATTCCATCCATGCGGTCGCCCTGCATGTTGGTTCCCTGCATTCCGCGCGTTTCCGGACGCAGTACCTCGGATCCCTGCATCTCCTGGAATGAGACCAGGGGAAGATACTTGGAGGCTTGCTTGAAGTTTCTCGACATCGTATCGTCGATCAACTGGCGCGAAATTACATTGATCGTATAAGGAAGGTTCACGATAGGTGTTATGCCTAATGGCGTAGCTGGCTGCAGGGTATCCACGCGATAGGCGTTCTCGAATGATCCGGCCGAGACGCTTACAGTCTCCGTGGTTCCTGCTAGCTGCAGAGAGATATCGAAGTGGAGATTTTGACCTATCGCCACCCTCAGCACGCCGCTCGCACTTGGCTCAAACCCGGTGGCCGCGACAGCAACCGAGTAGCTGCCGGGTTGCAGGGGCGCGAACAGGTAAAGCCCCTGTCCATTAGTCGTGGCAGTTATCTTTGCCTTGGTAGCCAAATTCGTGAGGGTGACCTGGGTGTTTGCAAGCACCGCCTGATTTGGATCCTTTACGATGCCGGTTATTGAGCACGTACTCGCGGTGTCCTGCGCGAACGAAGAAAGGGAAGCGAGTAGAATTGCAAAAATCAAAAACAAATGTTTTTTCATAAATGTTTCCGTCCTGGAATTCCTCCTGAAATGATGGCGATCAAGCCGTGGGTGAATGCGCGCCAATGCTGAACCGGTCAACGTGCGCTGGTTTCGCCGGAATGCTGTGGTGCACGCAATAACAACATTGCAAGCGCCGTGCCAACGTTGGTTTGTCAGCAAAAGGATTCATCGGTACAGGTGCGGAATACTCTGGGACGACAGGGGCAATCTGAGTAAGGTCGTCATAATGGATTGAAAACAAATGGCCTACAGGTCTCAATTGCCTTGCGGCGAGAGTGTATCGGCCAGCGCTACCAGATGCACGAGAAGTTGGAGTGCAGGTGAGGGGCCGGTCTTCCCGTCCCATTTATTTGTCACGAGATGGGGCGGTTGTCACGAAATGGAACAACTTCGCCAGATGCCGGCTGTCCCAATTAGCTATAGAGAGAACAGCTTGCGCGCTGTCCATCGTGATCTCGAACAAAACGGACCTACCGGAAATACTCGTCCTCGTCAGGTCCTGGCTACTCCTGATTCTAATGGAGGATAACGTGCGAAATCTATATATGAATGCAGGAACTATGCCAAGTGGATGCACACCATATAACTTCTTTTTTTAGCGTTTGATAGATATATGCCGTAGCATTCTGGGCAGAGCCTATGGTCGCTTGATCGCGAGAGATGTAGTCGAAGTATGAGTGGTTTCACCGCAGCGACAGCCACCTTCCTTGGTTTGAGTAGGTGTGCCGGCAAATCCAATAGTGCCCTATCTCCTTTCCCTGTATCACCTATGCCTCGATACAACTTGCATATCAGGCCAACGTGACGGGTATCACCGTATAACATACGCTTTGCGAAAGATACTCTATAGGTTTAGCGCTCTCAGGTAGACACATGCCGTCGGATAACCTTGTCGTTCAGAACGCGTGGCAGCAGTACACGGGCGGGGCATCTCTCGACGTTCGCCATTTGAGCGTGGAGGTTGCCAGTTCCTGGCAGCGATGTCACAACCTCAGCGTTGACCCACTTAACCCCGAGTTGGGTTGCATTGATCAGTCCCGCCTCAAGGAACGCCTCTTCCAACGTCAGCATCTTGTCAAAATTGTGCGGCCCGTGATGGAGCGGCTGTACGACTTCGTTAAGCACACTGGATTCCAGGTGGTGCTCAGCGATGAGACCGGATTCCTTCTGGATGTGATCGGCGATGCTGATGTTACCTCGCTTACGCGGCAGGTCGAGTTATGCCCCGGAGGGAACTGGAGTGAGGCTGCCAGAGGCACCAACGCCATCGGTACCGCCATCTTCGAGCGTAAACCAGTGCAGGTTTTTGCCGCGGAACACTACTGCCAGCCGAATCACTTTCTGGTGTGTTCCGCTTCACCCATCTTCGATGCGGACGGCCAAATGGTGGGCGTGCTCGATCTGAGCGGCGACTATCATCACTCCAACGTTCACACCTTGGGAATGGTTGTGGCAGCCGTTGGCGCCATCGAAAATCAACTCTGCCTGCAGCGCGCCACTGAGAAGCTCTATAACGCCTATCGCTACTCCAATATTCTGCTCGAAAGCATGTCCGATGGAATGGTCTCTGTTGACAATAGAGGAGTCGTCACGGAAATCAATTCCAAGGGAGCAAGCATTTTCGGTCTCGATCCGAAGCTCGCCCGCGGACGGCATATCACGCAATTGACAAGTTTGCATATCCCGCTTCTTCAGATACTGCAGGATGGTGTGCAGTACGAAGACAAAGAGATTGTCTGCAGTCAGGCGGGCAAAAAAATTCGAAGTTCCGCTTCTCTGCTTCGGGACGAAAGCGGCACGGTTATTGGCGCGGTCGCAACTTTTCGGGAGGTTGCCAACAAGTGGAAAGCTCTTCCCAAGCAGTTTTATCTCGCTGCGCCGCGCTTGTCTGTCGACGACATCGTGGGCGATGGCGCCAGCATGACCGAATTAAAGGCGCGCACCAGAATGGCGGCCGCCAGTTCGTCCACAGTGCTGATCGAAGGTGAGAGCGGCACGGGCAAGGAACTGGTTGCGCAGGCAATTCACTTCAACGGCCAGAGATGCAACGGTCCGTTTGTTGCGGTCAACTGCGCCGCGCTACCGGAGTCCCTGGTGGAAAGTGAATTGTTCGGCTATGAGGACGGCTCCTTTACCGGCGCCAAAAAGGGTGGCCAGGCAGGAAAGTTCGAAACCGCGAACGGTGGAACCCTCTTCCTCGACGAGATCGGCGATATGCCGCTCTGTGCACAGATGAAACTGCTCCGTGTGATTCAAGAGCGAAAGGTAACACGCATCGGTGCCACCGCGGACCGCGAAATCGATATTCGCATCATCGCCGCTACCCTGAAGGACCTGAAGCAGGAAGTGAAAGCTGGCCGCTTCCGTCAGGATCTATTCTATCGGCTCAATGTACTCAATCTTCGCATACCGCCCTTGCGCGAGCGGCAGGAAGATATTCCGGCACTTGCGCAAAGTTTAGCCCTCAAGATTGCCGCGAAGATGAAGGTCGATGCGAAGGGAATCGACGAAGGGCTTCTGGAAAAGTTGAAGTGTTATTCCTGGCCGGGCAATGTGCGTGAACTCGAGAATGCCATCGAGAGAGCCATTAACCTGGCCGGCGACGATCCACTTTTGCGACCGGAATACTTCGAGTTGATCAGTTCCGATTCCGAGTCCAATCCATGTTCGCCCGTTGCGCCGTTACGGCCTCTCGATGAAGTGGAGCAGGCGATGATCGCCAAGGCGATAGCCTTTCATAAAGGCAACATTCAGAAGGCCGCAGCCTCGCTGGGAATCAGTCGCAATACCTTGTATCGCAAGATCAAGGAATACGGCGCGGCAGAAGCTGCTGCTTTTCCCTGTTCGTCTGAATTAGCCGGCCGATCCAACTGAGCACTGTCGCCAATCTCTCTGTCCGGCTCTAGCAGCCCGCTTCCGGTCCCAGCAGTGGCGAGCAATGCCGCAGCCGCTTGGGTAAGTGCGATCCCACAGATCCAATCACCAACACTACGATCAGAATCCCCAGCCGGTGGTTCCATGCAAATGGAATTGCGCACAGCAGCGCCAGCTTTATCATCACAAGAATGCCCCAGCCCTGAAACAGAGCCTGCCAAAAAGGGTATGCTTCAATCCATGCCATGCCAACTCCGCTCACGATTGCGAGATAGAGCAGGGGACGCAGTTGATCGGCCGGAGCGTTGAACGCGTGTCCTCCGACCAGAATGCTGATGGCCAGAAGGTGAAGAGTCCGAAACAGAATGCTCCCAATGCGCGCATACGAAACTGAGGGTTTAGCGAGCGAAGGTGTTGGCATTCAGTTCTCCTGGCATGGGCCGGAAACAATTGTGTTGCACATATCCTTACTCCGATTAAACCAAATCCCGGGAGCGAAGGCCTTACTCGCTATGGGCAATTATCCGCCTATCTCAGACATCGAGAAAGGCATGATATGTACTTTGCTGTCCAATAAGTGATGCCGATCCGGTTTGTTCTTCAGCGCACCAAATAGAACAGCTTGCAGTTCGTCGTCGCTGCCTTCCAGATACGGCTTCAGACTTGCTCCGCTATCGAACAAGCACCCTTTCACGACCCCCGAAGCGGTCACGCGGATGCGATTGCACGACGCGCAGAAATGACTTGAGATCGGCGTAATAATTCCGATCGTTCCCAACGCTCCGGGAATCTTGAAAAGCTTTGCCGGGCCTGCCTCGTCGCTCTGGGGCAGCGGCCGCAGTGGATAAACATCGCTGATTTGCTGAAGTATTTCTTCTCCGGTGACCAGCGCTGACGGCCAGCCCGGCACGATACTTGTCGGCATGTATTCGATAAACCTGACTTGGTGAGGAGTCCTTAGCGTCAGGTCCGCAAAATCGAGCACCTCGTTGTCATTCACTCCCCGGATTACAACCGTGTTGATTTTTACAGGCGGAAAGCCAGCCTCTTCCGCCGCGAGAATTCCGTCCTCGGCTTTTTCCAGTCTGCCGCCACGCGTCAACGACGAAAAGGTCGCAGGTTTCAGCGAATCGAGGCTTACATTGAGCCGCTGCACTCCGGCGCGGCGCAGGTCCGCCGCGAACTCACGCAGCAGCAAACCATTCGTCGTAAGATCAAGTTCTTTCAGCCCGTCGATTGCAGAGAGGTTCTTAATAAACTCGACGAGGCCCTTGCGCACCAACGGTTCGCCGCCGGTAATCCGGATCTTTTCGATGCCAAGGCCAACCGCCAGACGGGCGATGCGGTGAAGTTGCTCAAAGCTCAAGATATCGTTGTGTTCCAGCTTCCGGACTCCTTCGGCCGGCATACAGTACTGGCAGCGCAAATTGCAGCGATCGGTCACCGACAGCCGAAGATAGCTGATGCGGCGACCATGAATATCGATAGGAGCCATAAGCAAAATCCTTGAGTACCAGTTTCCTGTTTGCAATTTGAGGTCCATCCGCCGCATCGGCGAGGAATGAGTATCTTCGCCTCAAAGCATTGTACTTATCTCTTTCGTTGTAGGCCCGTGAAGCGGTGCGTTCTCCCAGCTCTTCCAGCCGAAGGCACGAGCAATGCCCACTACGGCTTTGTATCAAGCAATCGAATCATCTAACATGCGCATTCCAAGTCACATACACAACTAAGTTGCATTTTGTGACACTTGTCTCGTTTTGTGACGTCAAAGTGTGACAGCTTTCTCCCGCGAATCAACTTCTTTGTTTTCTCTCTTTGCATTCGCCAAAGCGAGCGCAGCGTCATCGGCTTCTTGCACTCATAGCTTGAAATGGTTGGACTTCAACTCCGGTTTGCTGCATCTGCAGCAGTGCACGAAGGCGTGCGCGGAGCGGAACATTACCCAGATCGCGCATTGTGCGGCGGCCATGAACAACTTGGCATACGACGTGCATAGGTAAGCACGGCCAGAGTACAAAGCCTCAGCAGAAGAGACCCGCGTCACCTTTTGGTGTGAAGCCGGTAGCTGGATGGTTAGTGCCGAATGTTGTTGTTCGTGCCCTGTGCCGATCTTTAAGTTTCGTGAGGTGGTGCATCTGTGAACTACTCAAGTCAGAAAAGTAACATCCGTTCCATGGGGCGCCTGCTGCTGATGGCGTCGTTCGGCGTGGCAGCCGTGCTCGGCTCGTCTGCAACCGGAAATGCGCAGGCTTTGGGATGGGAAGGCGAGACGGGCGTGTTCGTTACCCCGATGGCCTATACCGCATCTGCCGAAGGGCAGAAGATCCATCCTGTTGTCGCTTACCACTATTTCAATGCCGGTCCCGTGATCGGCGACTTTCATGAGGCGTCAATTGAAGCCGGCATTGGCAAGCGTCTCGAAGTGGGCTATACCCACGAGTACCATAACCTCGGCGGCGACGCTTCGCTGAGTCCGCTTTGGCAGAACGGTTTTGAAATTTATAACGCCAAGTTCATCGTCATTCCAGAGAACTACAAGAAGAATAACTGGGTTCCAGCTATTTCAACGGGCTTTATTGCTCGTACCGGTGTTCGCAACGTGGGCGACTATCTCACATGGCACCCGGCCACCAACGCCGGTAGCAGCAATGGTGATATCTACGCTGTTGCCACCAAGGCCGTCCCGGTCAAGAAGGCTGGTCCGCTTGCCGCTGTTGTACTGAACGCCGGCGTTCGCGGCACCAATGCGGAACTCTGGGGCATGGGCGGTAATGCTCCCAACTGGCAAGCACGCGGATTCGGCGCAGTCGCATTCGCATTCAAGGGCCCCAGCTCGAGCACGATCATCTTCGGTTCCGAAGCATCGCAACAGCCGGAGCATCCGTTCGGTTTCACCAGCGCTGCCGATATTGGCGGCGTCAAACTCAACATCCCAACCACGCTTACCTATTGCGCCCGCATTATTCCCAGTCCGAAGCACAAGTTGAACTTCGACGTGGGCGTTGCCCAGGTTGCCGGCACCATCGCGCCGGGTGTCAACCTCAAGGCGCGTCATCAGGTTGGAGTCCAAATGTCGTACGGTTTCTAGCTGTTTCCGGTTGAGTACCTCAGTTTACGGATTGAGGTACTCACCGCTCCTCTGGGCGTGCTAGGATACTGGCGCTTGCCTACCCAGAGAGTAGTGCGTAGCAGTTATGCCAGTTGTATTGGAGAAGTTATGCCGAAAGTATTAATGATCCATCCAGACAAGTGCACTGGATGCCAGAACTGCGAACTGGCTTGCGGTTTTAGCCACGAGAATCAGTTCCGGCCCACAGCGACTCGTGTCCATGTATATAGCTGGGAGCGTGAAGGCTTCTCTGTTCCCATGATGTGCCAGCAATGCGATACCGCTTCGTG
>JARLFX010000453.1 GCA_031296355.1 Acidobacteriaceae bacterium | reverse complement strand
CCAAAACCCCAAAACCCCAAAACCCCAAAACCCCAAAACCCCAGACAGCAGCTAGCATAGCGAGTGCATATACTGGATGTGTGAACAGTGGGGGAACGTAGCGAGGCACAATATATGCCAGAGGCATGCATAATGCGAAATGTGAAGTGAATCAAGGTTAGTGCGAAAGCTTAGTTCTTCTGCTCCATCAGGCTGTCGATGATCTTGTTGGCAGAATCGACGATCCTGGTGCCTGGCCCGAATATGTACTTAGCGCCAGCATCCGTCAGGAACTTGTAGTCCTGAGGAGGGATAACGCCGCCGACGATGATCATGATCTTCTCGCCGCCCATCTTCTTGAGTTCCTTGATCAGCTCTGGAACCAGCGTCTTGTGGCCTGCAGCCAGCGAGCTCACGCCGACAACGTGCACATCGTTGTCCACAGCCACTCTAGCCGCCTCGGCCGGAGTCTGGAAGAGGGTCCCGACATCCACATCGAATCCTAGATCAGCGAAGCCGCTCGCAACGACCTTCGCTCCACGGTCGTGGCCATCCTGACCCATCTTGGCAACGTAGATGCGGGGGTTGCGGCCGAACTTCTTGTTGAAGTCCTTGACCTTGAGGAGAGTCTTCTGGACGTCGTTCTTGGTCTTCTCGAGCTTCTCAGCCTCACCCTTGAAGGCACCGCGCACGATGTCTCCCTTGGGCAGGTAGCGTCCCCAGATCTTCTCCAGTGCGTAGCTAATCTCGCCCAGGGTGGCTCTTGCTCTGGCACACTCGATAGCGACCTCGAGCAGGTTCTTCTTCCCGGTCTTGCCAGCCTCAGTCAGCTCGTCGAGGAGCTTGGCGACCTTGTCGTTGTCACGGGTGGCCTTCATGTGGTTGATGCGCTCGATCTGCTTGGCGCGCACAGCGGTGTTATCGATAACTCTGATTTCGAGGGGCTTCTCGTCCTTGACCTTATACTTGTTAACGCCAACGATCACATCGGCGGCGGCGTCGATTCTGGCCTGCTTGCGGGCGCTGCTCTCCTCGATACGGTACTTGGGCATTCCGGTCATGATAGCCTTGGTCATGCCGCCCATGTCCTCGACCTCGTTGATGATCTTCAGAGCCTCGTCGTACAGCTCGTTGGTCAACGACTCCATCATGTAGCTGCCTCCCCACGGGTCAGCCACGCGGCAGATGCCGGTCTCCTCCTGGATGACCAGCTGGGTGTTCCTGGAGATTCTGGCTGAGAACTTGGTAGGCAGGCAAACGGCCTCGTCGTACGAGTTGGTGTGCAGAGATTGGGTGCCTCCCATCACTGCGGCCATACCCTCGATCGTGGTCCTGATGATGTTGTTGTACGGGTCCTGCTCAGTTAGGGACCAGCCGGAGGTCTGGCAGTGGGTACGGAGGATCAGAGACTTGGGGTTCTTGGGAGCGAACTTGGTCTTGATGAGGTGGGACCAGAGCTTGCGGGCAGCTCTCAGCTTGGCAACTTCCATGTAGAAGTTCATGCCCATTCCGAAGAAGAATGAGAATCTGGGGGCGACCTCGTCGACCTTCAGGCCAGCTCTCTGGGCAGCGCGAACGTACTCAACACCATCGGCGAGAGTGAAGGCGAGCTCGAGCTTGGAGTCGGCGCCGGCCTCCTGGATGTGGTAGCCACTGATGGAGATAGAGTTGAACTTGGGCATGTGCTTGGCAGTGTATCCGATCACGTCCTTCACGATGTGCATCGAAGGTTCAGGAGGATAGATGTAGGTATTCCTCACCATGAACTCCTTGAGAATATCGTTCTGGATGGTTCCCTGGAGCTCCTTCTGCTTGGCGCCCTGCTCCTCAGCGGCGACGATGTACATAGCCATGATGGGCAGCACAGCGCCGTTCATGGTCATGGACACACTCATCTTCTTGAGGGGGATCCCGTTGAACAGGATCTTCACATCCTCAACGCTGTCGATGGCCACACCGGCCATGCCAACGTCACCGGGCACTCTGGGGTGGTCAGAATCGTACCCACGGTGGGTCGCGAGATCGAAGGCCACACTCAGTCCCTGCTGTCCGGCCTTCAGGTTCTCGAGGTAGAACTTGTTGGTCTCCTCGACAGTGCTGAAGCCAGCGTACTGTCTGATGGTCCAGGGGCGGACTCTGTACATGGTAGCGTAGGGCCCGCGAGTGTAAGGGAAATCGCCGGGGACATCGACCTTCTTGCCTGCCCAATCGTTCTGGGTGTAGAGAGGCTTGATCTTGATTCCTTCGGGGCTGGTCCAGATCAGAGTCTTGGCGTCCTTGTCCTTGTTCTCCTTCTTGGCCAGCTTAGCCCAGTTGGCTGGGAAGTTCTCGCTCACGGTGAACGCTCTCTACAAATTCAATTTCAAGTTTGCTACCGCGCCCGAGAGCTGCTTGAACCCTTTGACTAGATTCATTAATAATGATATTCAATGGACACTCGGTATATGCAGCATTAGAGAGTGATGATCGTCTGCGATCCACAGATTTATCCACAGTGAGCACTTATATTGATACCACAAGTGTGATCTATTATTCACACATATGCAGTATAACTAACTCGCATTCACGAATATTTATAGTCCGCCTCCCCAAATTTGATTTGTCATTTGCCTCCACTGCACAACTGAGT
>JARLFX010000452.1 GCA_031296355.1 Acidobacteriaceae bacterium | reverse complement strand
CCCCAAAACCCCAAAACCCCAAAACCCCAAAACCCCATGCATATCTTTTTGCGCATAACATGACAATGTGGTATGTGCCATAATGCTCTGTGTGCCCTATGCTAAGTTGAATATAATGTATGTATCCGCATAGTGTACAACACTATGTAACAAGATGTGTGGTGAACGTTCAGTAATCCGATGATTTATTACTGCATGGCCTCCTCCAGGAACGCGTTCAGCTCGGCCTCATGGAGCTTGAAGAAGCCGGTGGCGGGAGTCGCAGACGAGGCTCTTCCGACGTACTTTATTTCGCGTCCAGTGTGCTCCAGCAGCTATCGGGGGTGTTATTCTGCTAGACATACCTTGTCAGCTCTGGGCCTCACGAAGTTCCAGGCGCCCATGTTGAAGTGCTCCTCCTGGCACCAAACAATGCGGGCATTCGGATGCTTGTTGAACTGTTCCTGGATCTGCTTGACGGGGAACGGGGCGATCTGCTCCACGCGCACGATGACGATGTCGTTTCTCTTGCGGTCCTTGCGCGCCTTGACCAGGTCGTAGTACACCTGGCCCGAGCACAGGATCACCTTGGACACCTTCTCCGGCGCCACGATGTCCTTGCTCACTTCAGGGATTATGGTCTTGAACCGCTTCTCCGGGCTGAAGTCGTCGATCACAGAGGTAGCCTACAATGGGATTGCAACACAATTATACCTCGCGCAGACGGAGCAGACGCTTCGAGGTCGCAACAATGAGCGGCTTGCGGTAGTCTCTCCTCAGCTGGCGTCTGAGCACGTGGAAGTAGTTGGCTGGAGTAGTGCAGTTGACCACCTGCCAGTTGGTATCACGGTTCAGATGGCCCGTCAGTCTGCACGAATAAGGGTCATCGTCCGCTAGCTGGAGATAGCGCTCCAATCTGCAGCTGCTGTGCTCGGCACCCTGGCCGTCGTAGCCATGAGGCAGAAGGAGGGTGATGCCACTCTGCACGCCCCACTTGGCCTCGCCGGCCGCGATGTACCCGTCAATCATCAGCTGCGCCCCGTTCGCGAAGTCGCCGAATTGCCCCTCCCACATGACGAGCGCGTTGGGGTCAGCGTACTGATAGCCGATTTCGAAGCCGAGCACTCCGAGCTCGCTCAGAGCGGAGTTGTAGGCGCTGAACTTGCCCTGCTTCTCCGATATGTGTCTCAGCGGAATGTAGAGACGATCCTGCTCCTGCGAGTGGACATAGGCGTGGCGCTGAGAGAAGGTGCCGCGCTGGACGTCCTGGCCGGAAAGCCTCACGTTGTGGCCCTCCTCGATGAGGGTGGCCCAGGCGAGGGCCTCTGCGGTGGCCCAGTCGATACCAACGCCGTCCTTGACAGCCTTGCGCCGCTGGTCGTAGACCTTGCGGACAAGAGGGTGGGCAGCGAGGTCGTTGGGCAGCGTGTTGAGCTTCTCCGATATCGCGCGAAGCTTGCTTATGTCCACGCCGGTGTTCTTCAGTCCCTCGAATGGCAGAGGAAGTCTGTTGCTGACCTTGGGCCTCCACTCCTCCCAGTCGAACTTCAGGTTCTTAGCCTTAGCGAAGGCGGACTCGAGGCTCTTGTTGATATCCTCAGCCTTCTTGTCAACCTCGGGCTTTTTGAGGAAGCCGTCCTTGACGAGCTTGTCCATGAGGCGGTTGTAGATCGGGATCATGCTCTGGATCTTCCTGTACATTATAGGCTGGGTGAACATGGGCTGCTCCATCTCGTTGTGTCCGTACAGCCTGTAGCCGATGAGATCGATGACGACATCGTTGGAGAACTCCTGCCTGTACTCTGTGGCAATCTTGGAGGCCTTGATCACTGCCTCCGGATCCTCGGAGTTCACGTGCAGAATCGGCGCTCCCACAGTCTTGCCGATCTCAGTGCAATATGCACCGGTGCGGGAGTCGTGGGGGACGGTGGTGAAGCCGATCTGGTTGTTAACGACAATGTGGATGATGCCACCACACTTGTAGCCGCCGAGGTCGGCGAACTGCAGGCTCTCGTAGACCACACCTTGTCCGGTGAAGGCTGCGTCGCCGTGGAGAAGGATGCCGAGCACTTTCTTCCTCGACTTGTCTCCGATGTAGTCCTGCTCAGCACGGATCCTGCCGGCAGTAACTGGGTCCACAGACTCTAGGTGGGAAGGATTGGGCATGAGCTGGATCTCGATCTTCCTGCCGGTGGCGGGGTCGGTGTAGTCGTACATGCAGCCCAGGTGGTACTTCACATCACCCGAGTTGCCCCAGGCGTTCTCGTCGGCATGGGGCACACCGCCCTGGAAGCCGGCCAGAATGATCTCGAGGCTCTTCTTGAGCACTCTCGCCATGACGTTGATCCTGCCTCTGTGCGGCATTCCGATTATTACCTTGTCCACTCCCAGCTCCAGCGCTCTCTTAATGATAAGCTGGATGCAGGGAAGCATGGTGTCGGTGCCGGAAGCCGAGAAGCGCTTGGTGGTGGTATACTTGCGGTGCAGGAACTCCTCGAACAGCGAGGTCCACTGCAGCTCGTCGAAGAAGACTTGCTTGTCCTTCTTCAGACTTTCCGCGTCCACGTCAGACTCCATCTTGTTCACGAGCCAAGAGCTCTGGCTTTCATTGGTGATGTGCGAGCGCTCCAGCGTTATTTTCTTGCAATAGACCCGCTTGAGCTCATCGAGCAGATCGCGAAGTTTCCACTTCTCCTTCAGTCCCAGGAGTCCGGGCTGTCCCTTGGTCCCCACGATGAACTCGCGTTCGAGGTCAGCATCAGTGAAGCCGTAGTACTTGTAGTCCAGATCTGGGGATATCGTTCTCTTCTTCATCGACCCGTGCTGTTCGTAAGCGGCGTCGAGATCTATGGTGGGAGTGTGACGAGCGGAAGGATACAGAGCGGGTCCAGGTCGGCCATCTCGTGTCCCTTGAGCTGGTACGCGTTGATCATCTGCATCACCTTCACGTGGTCCGCAATATCCTTGGCAGAAGCCGGCATCGCGGTCGCGCCGGTCCCAGCCACAGCGCCCTTGAAATATTCGTTCCAGGAGATGTGGACGCTGCGCGGATCCTGCTTCCAGGCCTGGTACATGCGTTCGACGTAGCCTGCGTTCTCGGTCGCAGCAGTGGAGGCGAAGGCCCTCTGCACCACCCGTTGGCAAACCTTTCCTAGTCTCTTGCTAGCCAGATTCATGCTAATAATAATAATTAGTCACAGAATCAATAAGAGATACAATAGGATATATGTGGTTATGGTTGCAGCCATAGATATAGTCTTTTACGATTTATACTGAGTCTGCTATTGGCGAATCTTATCATAGGTATTTTAGCCATAATAATCTTCATGAACTTCTTCTTTATGTGATGGCATTAACGCCATGGTGCATATAATAAGAAGACGACGATAGTGTTGGTGGCTTATAATTGTATTACGTGGTACCAGGCACGATATCGCCCCTGCGTAGTCACACGGTGTGG
>JARLFX010000451.1 GCA_031296355.1 Acidobacteriaceae bacterium | reverse complement strand
CCCAAAACCCCAAAACCCCAAAACCCCTTTGGCGCATAGTCTGGCAAATACGATATGAATGACTACGAGCGGCGGACAATAGTGTGGCGTCAATGGAAATTGTGCACGTAACTAGCAATGCGGACAGTGGTGGCTCAATAAATATCGCATTCATACGACTCTACTTGGGTCTGGGTGAGTTCAGTGAAGATCATTAAATTGAGGACATTTATGCGGAGGTGGCGGCGGCAGCGGGGGCGGCGGCAGCGGCAGCCTTGGCGATCTCGATCTGCTTCATAGCAGCATCGATCTGGTCCTGGACCTTCTTCTTTCTCTCATCGTGAGTAAGTCTTCTGTCGCGTCTGTACTTGCCCTTGGTGGTCTGGATGATGCTTCTTCTGGCGTCGAGGTACTTGCGGGCGACCTGCTTCTTGACCTCCTTCTTCTTGAATTCGGGGTGAGCTCTGATGGCGGCGTGCAGCTTCTTGTACAGCTCCTCGAGGGAATCAACCTTGTTGGCAGCCATGCACTTGATCCAGGCAGAGAACTGTGACTTCTGCTTGTCAGCTCCGGACTCCTCCTTCACGTGGTCCATGTAGTTCTGGACGTGGATTCCGAAGATGTGGTCGCGGTGCTGGTTCACGTCGAAGACTTCCTTCTTCTCCTCCTTCCTGTATCCTGGGAAGATGTTCTTGCTGTGGGGGATGCACAGTCCGCCGTCGCAGGCTCCCTTGAGAGCGCCGAAGACGCGGTTGCCGACGGTGGTGCGGGTCATGCCCACATCGAGGAAGGCCTTGAACGGCCTACGTTCCTGACCAGCGGCGGTCTTGAAGACGTCGAAGTAGGCACCGGTGGCCTGCTCCTCGCCCTTGTACAGCTCGCTCATCTTGAGCTTGGCCAGAAGTCTTCTGGCGCACAGGAGGCCGGTAGCATAGCAGGCGGCGTAGTTGGTCAGACCGGCAGTGAGGCCGTAGCTGATCAGCTCCTTGGAAAGAGCCTGGCAGAGGACCTTGTCTCCCTGGATGGTAGCGTAGACCACCTGGCAGATGATCTTGGTGTTGGTCCTGCGGACAACGAAGCGGTACTTGGGGCTCGCGTACTTGTTCTTGTCCTGGATGACGAGTCTGCGACGCTGCTGGTAGTCAGTCTTGGCCTCTCTTCTCCTGCGGTACTTCACCTGGAAACGCTTGTGGTACGCCTTATCCTTGACGAGCTTCACAAATGGCATCCTCTATCCTTTTATGAACGTAATATCCACTAAAATCATTTCCCCTTTTATATCATCAGCGAGAGGTGGTGGCTCGATTTTATTATCGCCCACTATCGCCGGCATATAGTGGCAGCGTATTGTTTATTCATGTGAGGATGCATTGAAGTGAGCGCACCTCTCCGATAAGGGGTTTTGGGGTTTTGGGGTTTTGGGGTTTTGG
>JARLFX010000078.1 GCA_031296355.1 Acidobacteriaceae bacterium | reverse complement strand
GTCACGCCCGACCGCGTCCTGGTCGACGCCACGGCAGAGGCGGTCGAGCTGCCCTCCGCGAGCGGCTATCTTGAAGCGCTCTACGGCGCGGCCCCGCTGCTGGCAGAGCTTGGCGCCGGCGAAGTCCGCCTGCACGGCGGCACCTCAAACGACCAGACCTTCTTCGTTGCCTGGGGATTTGTCGAAGTCCTCCCCGAGCGCGTCACCATCCTCGCGCAGACGGCCCTGCCGCCCAGCGAAATTCAGCCGGACGAAGCCCGCGCCGAACTCGCCGCCGCCGAAAAACTCTGGCAGGAAGCTGGCGACGACGCCCACAAGTACGACGAAGCCAACGCCCTCACCCGCCAGGCCGAAGAAAAACTCGCCAGCGCAGAGCACAAACCCAGCTAGTTCCATACAAAGCTTCTGCAACGACAAAGGCCTCGCTCATCCGCGAGGCCTTTTATGATTCTGCTTTGGTCTGCCTAGTGAAATCCATCGTGTTTCGGATCATAGGTTACATGGATCAGGTTGTCTCGATAATCGATGGCCAATGTCACCTGCCGCAGCGTGGGAAATCCGATGAAGCCTGAGATCTCCACGCCTGTGCTTTGCGATTGCCTGGTCAGGTCGATGGATGTCATCTTCTCGGTCATCTGCTTCACTCCGGCAAACGCGATCATCACCCGGTCTGCTTCTTTCACCGTCTTCACCTTGCCGCTTAGTCCCCTCACGTAGTGATCGTCGGCAATTGCTACACCCGTTACCAGCTTGGCAGCCTCTGGGGAAATCATTCCACGATCTGCGCCGGAATCCAGTACGAACAACTTTAACGGCGCGTTGCCAATGCTTGTAGGGACGATCAGTAAGTGCCCTTTGCGAAAGGCTTCATCCCAATCCTTCATCTCCGGCGCCACATAGCGGTCCTGCCGTTGCCATGGGGAATCCTGCGAGAGGCCCCCGGTGCTCAATCCCTCTCCTCCCGCAGTCTCCCCAGGGCGCAGAGGAAGGGGCGAGAGCCGTAACTGGTGCTGGGGAAAATCTACCGTGACAAGATAGTCCTTGAACACATCAGTGCCGATCAGTCCATCTACGTCGAGCGAGCGGCCCTGCTCCAGAACCCTTACGATGCAGTTCTTGAATTCAAGCGATCCGATCTTGATGTCGTCCACATGCGTAACGTAGCTTGCGGCGGCGCCGTCGTCGCCGATACCATTCGTCTTTACTTCAAACTCTGGGGTTAGCCCGGCAGCCACTGCAGCAGAGCGGCTTAGCAGCAGGCCCGATGCACCTGTATCCAGCAGAAAACGCCGCTTCTTGTTGTTCAGCGTCACTTCCAGCCCAAGTCCATAAATGTCATACGGAGTATTGATGATGCCGTGACTCATAGGCAGCATCTTCGTCACCATTTCACTCAGGGGATTCACGACCCGGCAATCCCCATGCTGCATCGTTCCCGCAGCCTTCAGCGCAAATGTGATGCCGCTCTTTCTCTCTTCCGTCAGATCGGGCTTCGCCAGCTCCTCTTTGAGTTTTGCAATCGTCTCCTCGGGAGTTTTGGGAGCAGAGTTTGCCCTCTCCCAACTGTGGCTAATCATGGGGTCATCCGGCGCAAGTGTATGGGCCATCTTGAGCTGTGTTCGTGCCTTGGCATACATGCCGTTTAGTTCCAGGTACCGGCTCGCCGCATAATGTGCCCATG
The DNA here is from genome assembly GCA_031296355.1 of Acidobacteriaceae bacterium. Next base: position 34,995 of record JARLFX010000078.1, on the reverse strand, counting down.
GATTGCAGGTGTCGAGCTGGATGGCATGGTTTACCAGATCAACCACTTCATCCAGATAGCCCATGCGCATCTTCACTTCGCCGAGTTCTACCAGCGCCTCAGAGTTGGCTGGAAACGCATTGCTGAGAGCCTGCGCGCGCGCCAGTGCTTCCGGCACCTTATGCAGCTTCATCTCGCTGTCCACAATACGGTCAATCAGAATTGGATCGGGTTGCGCCTTCGCAATCACATCATGAAAGAGCGCATCGATCTCTTCCTGGCTGTTCAGCAGACGAGTATTCGCCACTGTCCCATGTGTCACCGAGCAGCTATGGTGCGCCGCCTGCGGTGCGGGCGCGCCAGCCGTTTGCGCCCCGAGGGGTTGAGATGCAAGCACACAGAGCCACAGCCATGGTGAAAGCGAACGCATGAAGAAGCCTCAGAGTGAATTGCAATGAGACTACGTGCCTTCTCTTACAAAATCAATATTATTGAAGATAGGGTGCCAGCCGCTTCCGCATCACCGCCACGGCCTCTTCGCTCTCATCCACCAGCAGAAAATCCCGCCCGTTCTTTGCCGCTGCTTCGCCTGTGGTGCCGCTCCCGGCAAAAAAATCCAGCACCAGCTCGCCCGGCTGCGAATGCACCTTCACGATGCGTTCCAGCACGCCCAGCGGCTTCTGCGTTGCATAGCCGGTCTTCTCTTTGCCCGTCGGAGAAACGATGGTGTGCCACCATACATCCGTCGGCGTCTTGCCGCGCGCGGCCTTCTCTGCGCCCACCAGCCCCGGAGCCATGTACGGAATGCGGTCGCACTCATCCAGGTTGAACGTGTACTGCTCCGGATCCTTCGTGTACCAGAGAATATTGTCGTGCTTCGCCGGCCAGCGCTTCTTCGCGCGCGCGCCATAGTCATACGCCCATATGATCTCGTTCTGGAAGCACTCCCGCCCGAAGATTTCATCAAGCATCACCTTGCAGTAGTGCACCTCGCGGTAATCGATGTGGAAGAAGAGCGACCCCGCCGGAGCCAGCACGCGGTACGCCTCTTCCAGCCGCGGCCTGATGAATCCCAGGAAGTCGTCAAAGCTATCGGCATAGCTCGTGCCCGATATCTTCTCTGTCCGGTAGCGCTGCCCCTTGAATCCCGTGCGGTCGCCGGCATCGTCGCGGACGGTCTTCATCTGCGTCCGCGTCTGCCGCCGCCCGGTGTTGAATGGCGGATCGATATAGATCAGCGGCACAGACTCCGCTGCCAGCCCCTGTAGCACCTTAAGGTTGTCGCCTTGCACGATCGTATTCAAATTGCTCCCCTGCTCTTCGTTTCACCACGCGAAGCGATTCGCCGTGCGCGTAGTACGACCGGATTCACCGAGTATCGCATCCGGCTCTGCAACAGTCATGCTATCTCTGCATGTGATCGCCGTCACATATCCTCTGCAAAAAATATTCACCACTGCTGCCGATTCTATCTTCCGCCTGATATATTTCATGACCGAGAGGAAGACCATGCCACAGGAGTTCTATTACGAAGACTTTTCAGTCGGCCAGAAGTTCCAGTCCGCTTACAGCGTCAAGGTGAGCGCTCAGGAAATTAAAGAGTTCGGAGAGAAGTACGATCCGCAACCGTTCCATCTCGATGTTGAGGCGGGCGCCAACTCGTTCTTCAACGGTCTGGCCGCCAGCGGCTGGCTCACAGCGGCCATCGTCATGCGCATGCGGGTGGATACGCTTCACGTCGTCGGCGGCATGATCGGCGCTGGTGTGGACGAGATTCGCTGGACCACCCCTGTACGCCCCGGCGACAGCCTGCGTACCGAGTGTGAGATCGTCGGCGTTCGCCACTCGCGCACCCGTCTGCTCTACGGCGTGGTCAAACTCGCCAGCCTCACCTACAACCAGCGCAACGAGGTTGTGATGCGCAGCGTGGTCAACTTCCTCGCCCCCCTGCGCGCCAAGGCTCAGCCCAATCTCGCTCCCCAGGCCACTGCCACCGCTCCGGTCTGCGTCTGAACGCTGTACTCCGGCCACCCACATCTCGCGCATGAGACGTGGGTGCGCCGTGTCTTCCGCATCCACACATCCACAGCCGGCCAGCGTATCCTAGAAGCATGCGCATGACCGTGCTCGCCTCCGGTTCCAAGGGCAACTGTACGGTTGTCTCGAGCGGGCGCACACGCATTCTGCTTGATGCCGGCCTCTCCTGCCGCGAACTGCTCAAGCGCATGGCCGCCGCCGGCGAAGACTCTTCCACGCTCGACGCCATCCTCATCACCCACGAGCACCAGGACCACGTGGCCGGTCTCGGCGTACTCGCGCGCAAGCTCAGGATTCCCGTCTACATCACCGAATCCACGCACCGCGCCTGGGCCCGCATGCTCACCCCGCGCACCACCATGACCTACTCGCAGTGGATGGAGCAGCGCCAGCAGGAGCGCGCCGCTGCCGCAGCCGAGCTCGCCGCCCGCGAAGCCATGGGCCCCGGCGCTGGCGACGTCATCGAACAGATATTTGCCGAGTCGGATGCCGAGATTGTTTTGGAAGCCGAAACCTCCTCGGACGCGGGTGTGAGCGAAAATGTGGGTACGAGCGACAATGCGGGTGCCCCGGGTCTCGCTTCTGAGACTCGGGTTCGCAGAATGCCCACTTCGCCTCAGAAATCCATCACCGCCACCCCCACCTATCTACCCGCCGTCGAACACTTCCAGGCCGGCGTTAACTTCTCCATCGGCGACATCGACATTGCACCCTTCACCATCCCCCACGACGCCGCCGATCCCTGCGGTTTCGTCTTTGCCGCAGAAGGCATGCGCATTGGCATCGCCACCGATCTCGGCTACATCCCCAGCAACGTCAAGCAGGCGCTCCGCCGCTGCGACATTCTCATGCTTGAATCCAACCACGATCTTGAGATGCTGCGCGACGGCCCCTATCCGTGGTCGGTCAAGCAGCGGGTCATGTCACGCGTGGGCCATCTCTCCAACGAAGCGGCCAGCCAGTTTTTACAGGATGAATACGATGGCGGCGCCGCCTACGTCATCCTCGCGCACCTGTCTGAGAGCAATAATCTTCCCTCGCTGGCGCGCATCGCCGCAGAGAATGCACTCGCCCGCCACATGAGCCTGCTGGGCAATAAGCTCCTGCTGGCAGAGCAGGGAATTCCCTCTGAATCCATCAATATCTAGTGTTATCAGTTGCTTAGCAGGTACCTGCAAAGTGTCCAGTTTTCCTCAGGCTTCTATTTTGTGGAGAATCTGCACCCTATCGGTAGTAAACTAACTCTATTAATCATATGTTCACGAAACGTTCCATATCGGAAGACCTCTGTACAGATCAAGTGGTCGGCGATATTTTATCGAGTTGGCGGTACGACATCTCGGGCCTCAGCCCTGAGATGGGCAAAGATTATGAACTGCATCTGGCCGAGTGCTCGCACTGCCGCACCCGCCAGAAGATGCACCGCAACATCGACGTCTTTCTCATCACCCTGACCACGCTCTCCGTCATGGCCTTCGTTCTGGCCATCGCAGTCATCCGCCACGAAGCCACGCTGCGCGCCTGGTCGCTGGCCTTGCAGATCCATCAGATGACACTGGTATTCAGCCTGGAAATGGCCGCTGTGGTCGGACTTCTGCTCTCCGTCCTCGCATGGATTCTGGTCGCCATCGCCACTCCCGCTCCCGGTTATCTGAACGGCATCTTCCACGAGCACCAGGAGTATCGCGAGCGCCAGAAGCACGCCGCCTAAAATTTTTATCGCATCAACAAAAAGCCTCCGCTCACGGAGGCTTTTTTATTTCCGATTCAAATCTGTTCTAAGTTAATTTTTTGTCATTCCGCTGCGAAGCGGCGGAATCTGCTTTTTGCCCGTGCTTCCGAAGATGCTGAAAAAGTCGTGGCTTCGCAAAAAAATGGCCTCGGTTTTGAAAGGGCGGGACTTCAGTCCCGCCATAACCCCGATCTTCTCAGTGTGGCTTTAGCCACGGAGGGACTATTTCCGGGTAAAGTAGGACTTTTTAGCACCCTCTTCCGCGCGCAGCACCTACCAGATCATCTGCCCGGTCAGTTCGCTCACGCGCCCTACGTGGTGCGAAGAGCACCACCGTTTCAGGTCATTCGCAATCTTCTCCGTCGCCCGCGGATCGGCATAGCTTGCCGTGCCGATCTGCACGGCGGTTGCCCCGGCCAGCAGAAACTCCACTACATCTTCCGCCGTCAGAATCCCGCCCATGCCCACGATAGGGATATTCACTGCCTTGGAAGCCTCATGCACCATGCGCACCGCGATCGGCTTGATCGCCGGCCCGCTCAACCCGCCCGTGCCATTGGCAATGCGCGGCTTCCGCGTCTCCACGTCAATCGCCAGCGCCAGAAAGGTATTCACCATCGAGATCGCATCCGCGCCCGCGTCCTGCGCCACCCAGGCCATGTGTGCAATATTGGTCACGTTGGGCGAGAGCTTCACCATCACCGGACGCTTGGCTTCGTTCTTCACCGCGCTCACCAGCCCGCGCAGCAGATCGCTGTCTGTGCCAAACACCGCGCCGCCGTGGCTTGTATTCGGGCACGATGCATTGATCTCGTACATCGCCACGCCGTCCACCGCATTCAGCACGCGCACCACGGCCAGGTAATCTTCTACCGTGTAGCCGAACACGTTCACAATCACCTTGGCCTGCGTCGTCCGCGTAATCCGCTGCAGCACCGGCAGCCGCTTGGCGATGAACGCCTGCACGCCCATATTCTGCAGGCCGATGGCATTCATCATGCCGGCCGATGTCTCAATGATGCGCGGCGCAGGGTTTCCCGGCATCGGCGCGCTCGACAGCCCCTTGGTTACAAAGCCGCCCAGCCGTGCCATATCCACGATCTCTTCAAACTCCGTGCCATAGCCAAACGTGCCGCTGGCGGCGATCACTGGGTTGGTGAACTCCACCCCTGCAACGCTCACGCGCATCTCCGGGCCGTGCCCAATCTTTTCCTGAACCATGTCTGTATGGTATCGCGGACGCGATTCTGCCAGCTTGCGCCGGTGCCATTCTGGGATGAACGCTGGTCTTAGTGGATGCGGAAGACCAGTCCCGTGGTGATGCTCAGCAGCTTGGATGATGAGATCGTCAGCGGATAGCCGAAGTTCGAACTGTTGATGGTCGAGAGCGAGCTGTAGCCCACCTCGGCGATGCGCCAGTCGATGTGTTTCTGGATCGGGTAATCCACGCCGCCAAAGACGCCGAACTGCTCTTTGCTGAGGCGCCGCGGCGAATGCGGTGAGCGCGTCGTGCCCATGCCCACCACCGGCTCAATGTAAAAGTTGAACGGCTTTGCCAGCGGCTTGGCGTTCAGCCTGACGCCGACCAGGAAGCTGTTCAGCATGGCGCTATTGCCATGCGTGATGGCGTCGCGCATATCCACGCCCAGACCGATGCTGGATGTGTGTTTGAAGTCGTAGTAGCCGCCCAGGCTCACGCCATAGAACATCTGCGATGTATTGCCGCTTCCCAGAAAGGCATACGGCCCGGTATCGGCCACGGAGTTACTCACGCGGATCGCGACGGGATTCAGGTAAAGACCAGTCTGGGCCTGCGCGGTGATGCTGAGCAGAACGAACGCGAACAGAAGAGCGAAGAACCGCAATTTCATGAATATCCTCAGAACCGGACTGCCGGAGCGTTCTGTGGGGACGACCCCCATCTGCAATAACGCTCCGCACACGGCATTTGCCTATGCTTCGATGCTACCATTCCCGCGCCTTTCGCTGGGCGTGCGGCAGCCGTTAGAATAGCTACATGCTCGACCTTGCCTTTGTACGTGCCAACCTCCCGCTGGTGGAAGAAAAACTCCGCAGCCGCGGCGCCGATCCCACTACCATCCTGGGCGATTTCCAGCAGCTTGACGAAGCCCGCCGCGCTGCCGTCACCGAGAGCGAGTCGCTCCGCGCCGCCCAGAAGAAGATCTCCGAGCAGGTTGGCCAGGCCAAGCGCACCGGCGCAGACGCCACCGCGCTTATGGCCGAATCCAGCGCGCTCAAAGCGAAGATTGAAGCCGCCGCCGCTGCTCTAGCCGCTGCCGAAGCCGCCCACCGCACCATCCTGCAGAGCATCCCCAACCTGCCGCACGAGAGCGTGCCCGTGGGCAAGTCCGAGCACGACAATGCCGAAGTCAAGAAGTGGGGAACTCCGCCCACCTTCGATTTCGCCCCCAAGCCCCACTGGGAGCTCGGCGAAGCCCTCGGCATCCTCGACTTCAACCGCGCCGCCAAGATATCCGGTGCGCGTTTCGTCGTCCATTACGGCCAGGGAGCCCGTCTCGAGCGCGCCCTCGCCAACTACATGCTCGACCTGCACACCGCGCAGCACGGCTACACCGAAGTGCTGCCGCCGAACATCGTAAATTCGGCATCATTATTTGGCACAGGCCAATTACCCAAATTTGAGAAGGATCTCTTTTATTGCGTCGACAAGACGCTTTTCTCGGAAAACCCGGCAAATGAACATGAACCAAACCCAGAGCTGCATGAATATGTCATTGATAAGAAGTTTTTGAATGGGTTCGACCACTGGCTCATCCCCACGGCTGAAGTCCCCGTCACCAATCTCTTCCGCGACGAGACGCTCGACGAGTCGCAGTTGCCCATCTCCTACTGCGCCTACACGCCCTGCTACCGGTCAGAGGCGGGCAGCTACGGCAAGGATGTGCGTGGCATGATCCGTCAGCACCAGTTCCAGAAGGTCGAGCTGGTCAAGTTCACGCGCCCTGAAGACTCCTACGCCGAGCACGAGAAGCTCACCGCCAACGCCGAAGCCGTCCTCGAAACCCTCGGCTTGCCCTACCGCCGCATGCTGCTCTGCACTGCAGATATGGGCTTCTCCTCGGCCAAGACCTACGACCTTGAAGTCTGGCTCCCCGGGCAGGGCCTCTACCGCGAGATCTCCTCCTGCTCCAACTTTGAGAGCTTCCAGGCCCGCCGCGCCAACATCCGTTACCGCCCGACCGGAGCCAAGAAGAGCGAACTGCTGCACACCCTCAATGGCAGCGGTCTTGCCGTGGGCCGCACCTATCTCGCCATTCTCGAAAACTATCAACAGGCCGACGGCACCATCCGCGTCCCAGACGCGCTGGTTCCTTACATGAACGGCGCCACCGTCATTACGAAGCAGGGAACGAAGTAGGGAATAGGGGATAGGGATTAGAGACAGCAGCTAACGAAACAGGGAAACACCGCAGATTTGTCATTCTGAGCGCAGCGAAGAATCTGCTTTTCGCTCATCCTTGCGCCAATCTCCAGACCTGCAGCCCTAACCCCTAGTCCCTAACCCCTAACCCCTGTATTCTTAACCTATGAACATCCTCCGGCGCTACTTCTACTGGACCTACGAGCGCGGCGACTTTCACTACGATGTGATGGTCACGTTCATCCTCGCCTTCATCTTCATCACGCCGCACCTGTGGAACTACAAAGACACCCCAGCCGTCACCATTCCCTTGCAGGCCAGCCAGGTGCTGGTTAATGCAGCCGGTGAAGACGAGCTCACCTTTGAGGTCCGCGCCGCCGACCTGGCCAACGCGCACTCCGCCGATGAGCAGCGCGACGCTCTCCTGCGCGTGATTGAGCCCATCGCCGGCACCGTAGAGATTGAGCGTACCGAACCCATCCTCGACGCCAACCGCCACATCGTCGCCTACAAGGTGTGGGTTACCCGCTGAAATCTCTTAACATTCGCGCAACCTTTCCCCCCGGATCTCATTCAACCTAATGATGAAAAGAATGCCCATGATGCCCATGCATGCCGAATCACAAGCCGAAGGCGGGTGCCCCATTCATCGCGCTTTTGCGATGAGTGGGATATTCGAGCGCAGCTCGAACCGCTTTTGCCGTCCGCTCGCCCTCGCCCTCACGCTGATCGCGCTCGTCCTCGCTGCGCTCCCCGCCCGCGCCGCCTCGCCGGAGCTTGAAAAGGTTCTCCGCCAGATGGACGCCGCCAGCGCCCAGTTCAAATCAGCGCAGGCCGATTTCCGCTGGGAGCAGTACACCATGGTGGTGCAATCGACGGATGTGCAGAGCGGCACCGTCTACTTCCGCCGCAACGGCAAGTCCACGCAGATGGCCGCGCAGATCCGCCAGCTCAACGGCAGGAACGACCCCAAGACCCTGGTATACGATGGCCAGCAGTTGCAGCTCTTCCAGCCGAAGATCAACCAGATCACCTACTTCTCCCCCGGCTCCAACAAAGACCAGTATGAGAGCTTCCTGACCCTCGGCTTCGGCGGCAGCGGCAAAGACCTGCAGGCAAACTGGGACATCACCTTCGCCGGCTACGAGACCCTGAAAGACGGCGCGCAGAGCATCCAGACCGCGCACCTTGAGCTCGTCTCCAAAACCGCCAGCGTGCGCAACATGTTCAGCAGGATCTCTATCTGGGTCGACCCAACGCATGGCGTCTCGCTCAAGCAGGTCTTCACCGAGCCCACCGGCGACTCACGCACGGCCTACTACTTCGCCATCCGCGTGAACAGCTCCATCGACTCCGGCGCATTCACCATCAAAGCCCCATCCAACGTCACCAAAGTCCGCCGCTAGTCTCTTCCTGCCACCAGTCCGGGTGCCCCATACATCGCGTTGTTTGCGATGTGTGGGACATCGTCGCGCAGCGGCGACGCGCGACGCGCACGCTTCCTCGTCGCAAAGGCCTTAGCTCTTAGGTTCCATCGTTCCTGGGCTGATGCTTGCTTTTGAAGAGATGTGAGCCTTAGAGGTAGGTGCGGGCTTCAGCCCGCACACCTGGAACCGCCACGGAACCGGGCTTCAGCCCCTGAGGTATTTCTTTCCCGTAAAGCTCACCGCGCAATACCCCGCCAGCACAAACGCCAGCGGCAGAAACTCCAGCGTGTACCGCTCCTCCGCGTTGTCCAGCGTCAGCAGCAGCAGCGAGCGCATCACCACGTAAGCCAGCATGGCATAGACCAGCACCAGCTGCCCGCGCGGAAGCCGCCTGATCCCAAACCACATGCCCACGCCTGCTGCAGCCACATATAGAAAATTCAGCGCCGCATAGCAGAAGGCAAATACCGTCTGCCCCGGATGCGCTTTGTACTTCCACCACTCCAGCGCCACCGGCAGAATCTCGGTCCGTGGCCGCAAACCCATATTCACCAGTCGCGCTACCGGCAGAATCACGTAAAACCGCAGCGGGTTTGCCCGCTTGCGTTCATTGGCCAGCAGATGGAAACGGTAATCCATCGCCGGCGTCAGCGTGGTCGTCTGGTTATAGTCGTTCAGCAGCTGCGCCGTGGCGTCGAACTGCTCATCGCTGTCAAAAGCACGCGTCGGAATATCGTCGATCTGGATGGCGGAACCGTTCATGTTCCAGTACACATCTTCCGTCGATGCGAAATCGATGCCCCAGCTCCGGTACCAGCTGTTGAAGCCGTAGGTGATCATCTCGCCCGGATCGGTCGCGTAGCGCGGCGCCAGCGGCTCGATCACGTGAAACACATGCAGGTTGCGATACGTCCACGGCACCAGCGGAGCCGCCGTCACCAGACACAGGATCACGGTCAGCATCAGGGCATTTGCCTGGGTCGCCGGCTTGTTCTCTTCGCTCTCGGTGTGGTGGTGCCACGCTGTCCATGCCACCGCCGGTACGATAGCGGCCGCCAGCAGCCCGCCATCCGGCCTCAGCAGGATGGCATAGGCCAGCGCACCGGCCATCATCCAGAAGTAGCGGTCCAGCCCCAGTGCCGCGCCGCCATTTGGCGTCCGCCAGCGCGTCAGTGCATAGAATGCCAGCGCAATGCAGAAGAGCGTCAGCGTCTCGGTTAGCGCTGTGGCCACGTAGTTCGCTGTGAACGGGCATAGAACGGCCACCCACAGCGTCCACAGCCCCGCCCTGCGTCCCCACAGCCGTCCGGCAGTCCCAGCAGCCAGAGCGCATGTTCCCAGGTCCACAGCCGCCTGTACCAGCATCACAGCGTGGTAATGCTCCATGCCGAAGAGCTTGAAGCACAGTGCCAGGAACAGCGGATAGCCCGGCAGCCGCAGCAGCGTCGGCGTCATCGTTCCGCTCGGATGGCTCAGCCCGTATACGCCCTGCTGCAGCAGGTTCTTGGCGATATCGCCGTAGAGCAGGGAATCGCCTTCCGTCTGCCCATAAAAATGCACAAACCAGAGCCGCAGCGCCAGCCCTGCCAGCAGCGCGGTGGCGAGCTGCGCCCAGCCCACAACGGGTTTGGCGGTGTACCTGGATGTGCTCAGCATCTTTCCAGAATCATATCTGTAATGCCGCATCTCCGGCTCAAATCTTTGCCTTTGCCGCCGTAGCCAGCCGTTTGCTTTTTCCCGGCTGCTGCGCAGATCGGGAACCTCCTCTGCGAGCAGCCTTCCCCGTTGACTCAGCGCATCCTACTGCTTACGATGCCTAAGAGACCACAACGAATCAGCATGTCAGAGAAGCCAGTTTTTTACGATCCGCAACGCAAACGCTGGAAGCGGTTTCGCCGCGTCATCGACCTCACGGCCGTCGGCGCTTCTATCATCTTCGTGCTCTTTGTCGTGCGCGTTCTGCAGACGCACCCGTTGAAGGAGCTCCTGCTCCCCACGCAGAAGTTCAACTACCGCGCCGTGGCTGAGGTCAATCCAAAGAAGCTTCACCGCGCACCGCATCGCAAGACCGACAAGAAGCCCTCGGAGATCCAGTTGAACTCCGGTGAAGGCGTGCGCGCCGCCTACTACGTCGATTGGGACGCGGCCAGCTACTCCTCGCTCAAACAGCACATCTCGCAGATTGACATCCTCTTTCCCGAGTGGCTGCACGTCGTCTCTCCAGACGGCAACCTCGTCTCCTACACCATCGATAATCGCCCCTTTGCCGTGGTGGATCGTAACGGCGTCCATAACGTTGACCACGAAGACAAGGTCATCAAGACCATCACCAACGCCAAGGTCGATACCGAAATCTTCCCGCTGGTCAATAACTACGACCCGGTGAAGGGCATGTTCCTGCCCAGCGTGGGCGACTTTCTCAATAGCACAGACGCGCGCGCTAACTTCATCCATCAGGTCGATGTATTCCTCGCGCAGAATCCCAGGTATCACGGCCTCTCCATCGATTTCGAAGAGATCCCTACCGCTGCCCAGCCCGGCTTCAAGGCCCTGCTCCAGGCGCTCTACGCAGACTTTCATAACCGTCACCTGCGCCTCTACATCAACGCTCCCGTCGGCGATAACGATTACGACCTCAAGTTCATGGCAGCCAACTCAGACGGCTTGCTCATGATGAACTACGATGCCCACTCGGCTGAGAGCGGCCCCGGCGCCATTGCCCCGCAAAAGTGGTTTGTAGATAATCTCAAGCTCATCCTCAAGGATGTCCCCAAAGAAAAACTCATCTGCGCCATCGGGAGCTACGGCTACGATTGGACCACCCCGCTGCCGCCGGTCCGCGATCCCAGGCATCCCAACAGAAAGATCAAGTTCGATCCCAACAAGGTTCTCAGCGCCAACAACGTCTCCACCCAGGAAGCCTGGCAGGAAGCCTCGGACTCCGAAGCCCAGATTTCGCTCGACCCCAAGTCGCTCAATCCGCACTTCGCCTACGACGACAACGATGCCCACGTCCGCCACCAGGTCTGGATGCTCGATGCCGTCACCGTCATGAACGAGATGCGCGCCGCCCGCGACCTCGGCATTCAGACCTTTGCCCTCTGGCGTCTCGGCTCCGAAGATCAATCGCTCTGGAAGATTTGGGACAAGCCCCAGGCTGCTGATCCTGACAACGATCTCAACCTCATCCCCCCCGGGGCAGACGTCGATACCGAGGGCGACGGAGATATTCTCCGTGTCATCAAACGCCCCCAGGCAGGCCAGCGCACCGTCGAGATGGATGATGCGGATATCTTCGCCGTCGACGAGACCATGGTGAAGTATCCTCTCTCGTACACCCTGCAGCAGTACGGCTACTCCCCCAAGCGCGTCGCCATCACCTTTGACGATGGCCCCGATCCCACCTGGACCCCGCGCATCCTCGACGTGCTCAAGAAGTACAACGTCAAAGCCACCTTCCTCCTCATCGGCGAGACCGCCGAAAATAATGTGGAACTCATGCGCCGCATCTATCGTGAAGGCCACGAGATCGGCAACCACACCTTCACCCATCCTGACATCAGCGAAATCTCCAACCGCCAGATGGAGGTGCAGCTCAATCTCACCGAGCGCCTATTCGCCGCCAAACTGGGCGTGGAACCCATCTACTTCCGCCCGCCCTACTCCATCGACCAGGAGCCTGATACCAACGACCAGGCTGAGCCCGTGGATCGCGTGCAACAGATGGGCTACATCATCCTCGGCAACAAGATCGATACCGACGACTGGGACGAGCACCCTCGCAAGACGCCGCAGGAGATTACCGACTCCGTCTTCGCGCAGATCGCTGCGATGAAGGATAAGCCCTGGATGCGCGGCTCCATCATCCTCATGCACGATGGCGGCGGCAACCGCCAGCCCACCGTAGACGCCCTGCCTGTCCTCATCACCGCGCTGCGCGCCCACGGCTATCAGATCGTCCCTGTCTGTGAGTTGCTCGGCAAAACCCGCAACGACACCATGCCGCCGCTGACCACGCGCCAGCGCTGGCAGGCACACGTTGACTCCCTCGCCTTCTCCGGCCTCGCCTTCTTCAACCACTTTGTGATCGCCGTCTTCTATGTCGGCGATATCCTGATGAGCCTGCGCCTCATCCTCATCGGCCTGTTTGCCGTCATTGACCGCTTCCGCAAGCGCAAAAACTTCGCCGGCCCAGACTATCTGCCCAGCGTCGCCGTCCTCATCCCCGCGTACAACGAAGAGAAGGTCATCGTCCGCACCATCCGCTCCGTGATGATGTCCACCTACAAGAATATTCGTGTCATCGTCATCGACGATGGCTCCAAAGACGCCACCGCCGAGGTCGCCCGCGCCGCGTATCCAGATGAGCTCGCCAGCGGCCGCCTGCTCGTCCTCACCAAGCCCAACGCCGGCAAAGCGGAGGCGCTCAACTACGCGCTGGATTACTTCGACGATGACATCTACGTCGGCATCGACGCAGACACCGTCATCGCGCACGATGCCATCGCCCGCCTCGTCCCCCACTTCGCCAACCCCGCCATTGGCGCCGTTGCCGGCAATGCCAAGGTCGGCAATCGCGTCAATCTATGGACGCGCTGGCAGGCCCTCGAATACATTACCTCGCAGAACTTCGAGCGCCGCGCCCTCGACCTCTTTGACGTCGTCATGGTCGTCCCCGGAGCCATCGGAGCCTGGCGCACCTCGCTCGTCAAGGCTGCCGGCGGCTACGCCGCAGACACCGTCGCCGAAGACGCCGACCTCACCATGAACCTGCTCGAGCAGGGCTACTCCGTCATCTACGAAGACCAGGCCCTGGCCTTCACCGAAGCGCCCATCAACGCCGATGGCCTCAAGCGCCAGCGCTTCCGTTGGTCCTTCGGCATGCTGCAGGCCATCTTCAAGCATCGCGGAGCCATCGCGCGCCACCGCGCCATGGGCCTCTTCGCGTTGCCCAATATCCTCATCTTCCAGATCCTGCTGCCGCTGGTTTCCCCGTTCATCGATCTCTTCTTCCTTGCCGGCGTTGTGCAGTACTTCGTGGACCGCCACTTCCACCCCGAGGCCGCCAGCGCCGCCAGCCTGTACAAGCTGCTGACGTTCTTCCTCGCCTTCCTGCTGATCGATTTCGCCACCTCCGCGCTGGCCTTCTCGCTGGAACGCAAGCATCCCGCCAGCAAGGGCGATGCGTGGCTGCTGGCGCACATCTGGCTGCAGCGCTTCACCTACCGCCAGGTCTTCTCCATCGTCCTCTTCAAGACGCTCAAGCGCGCCATTGACGGCAAGCCCTTCAGCTGGGACAAACTGGAGCGCACCGCCCACATGTCCGCGTCAACTGACAACATCACCCGCGGTTCCTGATGCCGGCCATCCGCGTCCTCAACCGGCAATAGAAAAGGCCACAGCAATCGCTGTGGCCTTTTCTATTCGTAGCTAAACTCTAGTGGAACCGGTACGCCACTCCGAACGACACTGCCATCGGCGCCAAACCATGCGGTGGGAAGCTCATCCAGTGCTGCGCCTCTAAATCCACCACGCGCACATTGAGATACGGCTTCACACGAACATCCAGGCCGCCGCCAAATGAATACATGTTGTAGGCCAGGTTTGCGGTGTTATGCGCGTACTGGAATACGCCGCGCCCCACCAGGAGCTTCACATACGGGTTATACCGTCTCTTTACGTGCCACACATAGCGCGGCCCGATCTGGTAGGTCTTCTCGTAGAGACCCTCGTTGCTGGGATCGGAGCCTTCCTTGATCATGCGGAAGTTGAACTCTGCGCCAATATGCTCCCGAAAATCGAAGGTCGTATATATATACGGCCCGTAGAAGTGATGTGGGCTGTAATCCGGGTTTCCGCCCGCATACCCGCCACCCACCTGCAGTTCTCCGGCCCGTACCTCAGTCGGGATCTCCTGGGCTCGTAGCAGTGGTGTCGCGGCGGCCATCAGGCAAAGCAGCATGAGTATTCTCTTCAGCACAAGCGACTCTCCTCGCAATTCAACTCGCCCTTGGAAACGGTTTTACCCGCTTCTTCCGGCGTCCTTCAACCTCAAAGCTTCGTTGCTCCCTGACTCTACAGTCCTGGAGGTGTTGCTCCAGCAGCCGGCGCTGGAGCCGCGGGTACATTGCCCGCGGGTGCCGTTGCCGGTGCTGTCTGGTCCGCTGGCGCCGCCGTTGTTCCTGCTGGCGTCGCCGTTGCTCCTGCCGGTGCTGTCTGGTCTGCTGGTGCTGCTGCTCCCGGTGCCGCTGCCGGAGCAGTGACTGGGCCAACAAAGTACGACAGCTTCATGTACACCGGCGTAACTTCAAACGGCATCTTGTCCCGCTCGCTCAGCAACGGCTCATAGCGTGCGTGGATCTGGTTTACCTGGTCGGTCCACGGATCGAACTTCAGGAAGCTCGATAGCGGCATGGCGGCATTCTGCGTCAAGTCTTTCATGTCCAGCTTGCCGCCCTTTGAGACCAGTGCACCCATCCAGAACGAATAGTCCTTTTCGTTCTTGATCAGAGCATCGCCGATGATGGCTTCGTTCAGGTGTGGCAGCTGCTTCACGCGTGTTGCCAGCTGTTGCAGGTACAGGCCTGGATAGTTCAGCTTGTCCTTGAACTCGGAACCATTCAGCAGGTCCAGTGCCTTCTTGGCTGCGGCCTCGTTGTCCGTATCCGTGTGGTGCATCGGGATACGCTGGAACGCCGCCTCATCCGGGAAGAGCAGCCGGTCGTTGAACGCGTACTTCGTGTCCAGTCGGTGTCCCAGGATCACGTGCGCTACCTCAAACGAGATAAACGTCGCCAGGTTCGCCAGTGGAGCCGCCGGGTCGGTCGTCTGCACCGCCAGCGTATCCACCAGGCCCTTGCTCAGCAGGATGGTATTGCCGATCGCCAGTGATTCCAGCGGTTCGGTCAGCAGGATGCGGCACTTCAGCGGCGCTGACGTGTCGATCTTGTTTTCGATCACAATGTTGTTGGCAATGTCCGCGCACGTCTTGTCGAAGTCGCTCGGAGCGTCCAGCAGACCGGCTTCGAACAGACGCTCGATCACGTTATCTTCCGCCTGCTGCACCCAGGCGCGCTGTGCCCCCAGCGGGCTCACGTCCTGCGCGTCCTGGCTCACGTCCTGCGCGTTCTCCACCTGTACGCTGGTGCTCTCCGCGTCACTCGGCTGCACCTTCAGCACATAGCCCCATACATGGCCTATGGCCTTCGTCGCCACGGAGTGTTCCTTGTCCGTCGCCTGCGTCTCTTCCACGTAGAAGGAGGTTGGCAGCCACAGGTTCGGCTGCACGTTCGTGCGCCAGCTGTCGAAGTGCATGTTGTGCGCATCTACCGTGTCGCCGTTCTGCGTGCCGTTGAAGCGGACGACGTTGCCGCCCTGCTCCTCGATGTAGATACGGCCCCAGAATCCGCCCTTCTTGATGTTCTTCTTCGGCGTCACGTCAAATACGCTCACCCGCACGCTGCCCAGAAAGTCCCTGCGCACAAACAGAAAGTCATAGTGCTGGCGGTCAAACTTCGACGAATCCATCACGATCATGCGCGTGAAACCCACGCCATTGAAGTGATATTTGAATACGCTCTGGATGTTCATCATCTTGCTGAGCGTGCCCTTGATGATGCCTTTCTTCGCTTCCGTCTTGATGTCGTAGTCTTCTTCACCCACGATCTTGGTGAAGTTCACGCGCTGCAGAATGTGGTAATCCGTTGACGGCACCTGTTGCAGCGCAACATCCGGCTTCATCGTCTGTAGATACACCTCGACCAGCGGCCGCCGCTCACGGATGGTCTTGATCGTTTCTTTTTCCCGCCCAATCGCCTTGTCGATCAGCGCGTTCTGCTCTGCATTGGGTTTATGACCGGGCATGGTCATATCCTTTTCCTTCTTTTTCAGCCCCGGCATGTGTATGTGGGGCATCCCAATAGCATGCGCCGGCACACAGGAAGCCATAAAGGCAAGCAGTACAACTCCGGCAAAGTGTCTACGAAAACTCATCGTCAAGGCTCCTGTTGATCGATCATCCAGCGCCACAGAATCGTGTAGTTGGTGCTTGAAGCGCCGTAAAACTGGTTAGACGTAATTCAAATTCTTCGGTGTACTGCCATGTTGGATGCAGGTTAATCCGCCGTTATGATTGCCTTATAGCTCAATTTTACTGTGGGCTACAGGCAAACATCACATTAATCACAGTTTTCTGGTCTATGGGCTGTCCACCCACGGTCGACGGCTTGAACTGGATACCTCGCACCACTGCCTCTGCTTCCTGATCCAATCCATGTCCCAGTCCGCGCACAATGCCCAATATCTGCACTGTTCCGTGGGCGCTGAAGAGTGCGCTCACAGAGACCTGGCCCTCGATATGGTTCTTCTTCGCATCATCCGTGCAACGCGCTACCGGCTTGCTGGTCACGCTGATTGGCTTGGTCTCTCCTACGGGCTGGTGCTGTACCTGCGCCGCCTGCTGCGTCACCATGGGCGCGATCGCTACGGCTGTCGTCGTCCGCGCATGCCCCTGGCCGCCCGGAACGCCCGTCGTCAAGCCCTGCACTGCGACCGCAGCCCGCGACTTGCCATTCACGTCATAGCCATTCGGCGCGCCCGATCCCATGGTGCCAACCAGTGACCTCGGCCCATGTCCTGTATTGCCTGCGGGCATGCCCGGAACGCCCTGGTTCCCCATATTGATCTTTGTGGTAGTCCGCGAATTCGGGTCAACCTTCAGCGGATTATTCAACGTTCCCACCATCACCGGGCTCGGATGCCTGTCATTGTTCGGCACCGCCGCGGCATGCGGATTTAGGTTCGCGATCACCCGCGGCGCTGGCGGCGCATTCACCTTCAGCGGGGCAGCGGCCAGTACCGGCAGCTTCACGTCCATGTGAACCTGCGGCGTCGGCGGCTTTGGCATATCCAGCTTAACCTGTTGGATCTTCGGCATTTCCAGCTTCGGCTGCTCAATCTTCGGCGGCTCGATCTTCGGTGGTTCCGGGACCTTGGGCTTGGGCTTCGGCTTCTCTTCTGCCTTCTTCACCGGAATCGGCTCAGTCAGCGTCGCCAGCAGCACATGCTTGTCGTGCACCTTCTTTGCCGCCGCCCCAATCAGGCACAGCAGAATCAGAACGGTCACGTTCACCACAGACGACGTCACCATCGTCGCCGTGCTCTGTTTTCCGGCGTTCAGTACCCCAAAATCTTTGAAACTAACGTCTTTGCCTGGTGGCAGCGGCGGCAGCGGACGTATGCCTGACGGCCGGCGGTCGTTCAGGTGCAGTGACTCAGTGCCTGGAATCCCATGTGTACCCGATCCCGCAGACGTTGCCACAGGCGTATTTCCGGCTCCCGTTACCGGGGCCTCCAGTGTTTGTGGTCTCCGTACCTGCGGATTCTGCTCCGTCGCCATACTTCTCCGGTCCTTAGATTTCTGCTGGGCCCCCTAAGGAGCTATCCCATAAAAATGAATGTGGTGAATGTTCTGTAGTTTGGCAAATAGCGATATTACCTTCTGGAAGGAGAGAGCGGGGAACCAGAGGCGCGACCAGAAAGAGGTTGGGCTCATCTTAGCAAATCCCGGGCCCGCTTATCTCCTAAAAAATCTCATGGAATCAAAGTCTGCATTGAAAATTCATGCGTTTGGTCTGCCTAGTTTCTCGTATTTCGGCAATTCTTCCCCTAACACTCTCGTTTTTCGCTCTACCCCTTTGGTTGCAGATAAGGCCTTTGGAGTTAACCTCTAAAGGCGACATTCTGCTTTATGTCATCATCAATCTGCCTTTTCTCTCTAAAATCCCCATAGGAGTACCGAATGTTGCATACGATCCTGCAAAACATGTTTCACTTGCCCCTGCCGGTTTTGGAGAAAATTCTCCGCCCTGTCGTCGTCTACCTCTTCCTGATCGCCTTTTTACGCATCTTCGGCAAGCGCGAACTCGCCCAGCTCAACCCCTTTGACCTGGTCGTCCTGCTCTCTCTCTCCAATACCGTCCAGAACGCCATCATTGGCGACGACAACTCCGTCACCGGAGGCTTCATCGGCGCCTTCTCTCTCCTGGCCATCAACTGGCTCGTCGTGCGCACCCTCTTCAAGGCCCCCAAGCTCACCCACGCAGTTGAGGGCGGGCAAACCGTCCTCATCCGCCACGGCATCGTCCATGAAGAGGCCTTGAAGATCGAAACCATCACCCGCGAAGAGCTCCTCTCCGTCCTGCACAAACAGAATGTGAACCACTTCAGCGAAGTCGAGATCTGCACCCTCGAACCCAACGGCAGCTTCTACGTGGAGACCATCAAGCCCACCGCCAGCGAAACCAGCTTCGCCGGCCTCAAGGATCAGCTCACCGCCCTGGCCGAAGAGGTCAAACAGCTCCGCGCCGACCTCGCCGCCAAAGGCTGATCGGCCCAATCCGCTTCACGCCCCTGTTTTGTACGTAGCCCGGGGGGCAGAATTCAACTTTTATAATTTGTCATTCTGCGCGTGCTTTTGCGCGCAGAATCTGCTTCTCGCCGGGTGCACGAGAGCCTGCCGGGTGCCACAGGTCTCGCTTCTGAGACCTGGGCGTCCGTGTCACCACCGCTCTGGCGCGAGGCCACGACCGCTTCTGCTGACCCGCTAATCCTTCAGCCCCGCCTTCACCTTCAGAAACCGCGCGCTCGGCTCCGCCGCCTCGCGCACCGCCTTCTTGTACCCACCCATGTAGATCGAATACATCACCGCCAGCGCGCACCCCACGCCAAACCCGAATCCTAGGAAGAATCCAATCAGCGCCGATGCAGGGAAGTCCATCCAGCCAGTCTACCCTTCATGCAGTCACCAATGCGGGTGCCCCAGAGCCTGCCCTGAGCGAAGTCGAATGGGTCTCGCGTTTGAGACCTGGGTACGATGCTTGCATAACCACTGTTGCCTCCGGCCAGCCACGCGAAGCGATCCGCCGTCCGCGCAGGACACTTGCCTGACATGCATCACGTATCGTAACGTGGCATTGTCCAACATAACGAAGGGGATCCCCACCCGATGTCGACGCAAGCCAGCACCAACATGGAATCGCTTCTCCGCGAAGACCGCGTCTTTCCGCCCCCGGCGGAGTTCGCCGCCAAAGCCCACATCCAGTCTCTTGCCGAGTACGAAGCCCTTTACGCCCAGTCCATTGGCGATCCGGAAGCCTTCTGGGCCAAAGCCGCCTCCGATCTCGACTGGTTTACGCCCTGGACCAAAGTCTTCGATGGCGATATCGCTCACGCCAAATGGTTTGTCGGCGGCAAACTCAATCTCTGCCACAACTGCGTAGACCGCCACGCCCTCGGCGCGCGCCGCGACAAAGTCGCCATCCTCTGGGAAGGCGAGCCCGGCGAAGTCCGCACCCTCACCTACGCCGACCTCCACATCCAGGTGCAGAAAGCCGCCAACGCGCTCAAGTCCCTCGGCATACGGAAGGGCGACCGTGTCGCCATCTACATGGGCATGTCGCCCGAGCTGGCCATCGCTCTGCTCGCCTGCGCCCGCATCGGCGCCATCCATTCCGTCATCTTCGGCGGCTTCGCGCCCCAGGCCATCGTCGACCGAGTCAACGACTCGCAGTGCGTCGCCATCATCACGCAAGACAGCTCCTACCGCCGCGGCGGCGAAGTCAAGCTCAAAGCCGTGGTCGATGAAGCAATTGACCGCTGCCCCAGCGTCAAAAATGTTCTCGTCTACCAGCGCACCGGCTGCCAGATCACCATGCAGTTCGGCCGCGACCACTGGTGGCACGACACCGTCGATCTCGCTGACCCGCACTGCCCGGTCGAGCACCTCGACTCCGAAGATCCGCTCTACATCCTCTACACCAGCGGCACCACCGGCAAACCCAAGGGCCTCGTCCATACCACCGGCGGCTACTCCGTGCAGACCTACCTCACCAGCAAGTACGTCTTCGACCTCAAGGAGAAGGACGTCTACTGGTGCACGGCAGACATCGGCTGGGTCACTGGCCACAGCTACGTCGTCTACGGCCCCCTGCAGAACGGCGCCACCGTCTTCATGTACGAGGGCGCGCCCAACCACCCTGACAACGACCGCTTCTGGCAGTTGATTGACAAGCACCAGGTCACCATCTTCTACACCGCGCCCACCGCCATCCGCGCCTTCATCAAGTGGGGCGACCAGTACGTCAACAAATACTCTCTCGCCTCGCTCCGCCTGCTCGGCACCGTCGGCGAACCCATCAACCCTGAAGCCTGGATGTGGTATCACCGCATGATCGGCAAGGAGCGCTGCCCCATCGTGGACACCTGGTGGCAGACCGAGACGGGCGCCATTCTCATCGCGCCCATCCCCGGTGCAGTCGCCGCCAAACCCGGCTCTGCCACCCGCCCCTTCTTCGGCATCCAGCCCGAAGTCGTCACCAAGCAGGGCGAACCCGTGCCCGCAGGGCAGGGAGGTCTTCTCGTCGTCCGCAAGCCCTGGCCCTCCATGGCCCGCACCATCTACGGCGATGCCGACCGCTACCAGCAGGCCTATTTTTCTGACATTCCCGGCAGCTACTTCACCGGCGACGGCGCGCGGCAGGACAAAGACGGCTACTTCTGGCTCATGGGCCGCGTCGACGACGTCATCAACGTCAGCGGCCACCGCCTCGGCACCATGGAGATTGAATCCGCCCTCGTCGCCCACCCCAAGGTCGCGGAAGCCGCCGTCGTTGGCCGCCCCGACGATCTCAAGGGCCAGGCCATCGCCGCTTTCGTTTCATTGGAAGAAGGGAACGAGCCCACCGAAGAGTTGAAGCAGGAGCTCCGCCAGTGGGTCGCCAAAGAGATCGGCGCACTCGCCCGTCCAGACGATCTCCGTTTCACCCAGATGCTCCCCAAGACCAGAAGCGGCAAGATCATGCGCCGCCTCCTCCGCGAACTAGCCACCACCGGCAAAGTCGAAGGCGACACCACCACATTGGAAGACTTCGGCATCATCGCCAAACTTCGCGAGCAGGACGAGTAGCCTATTTAGCCACCACTCTGGGTGCCCCATTCATCACGGCCTCATCGTGATGAGTGGGAATCGTCGCAACGCGACGACGCGCGACGCGCGCAAATCTTCATCGCGCCTCTACTCTCCCGGTCACCTCTACTCATGAAAGTGTCATCCTGAGCCGCAGGCGAAGGATCCCGACGCTCCTTACGTTACCCACACCGCCAAAGAGCTTCCTCTGCACGGAACCCGCTGACTAGCTGACCCGCTGACTTGCTGACTCGCTGTCCTACGCAGATTCTGTCTTGACCCTGCGCCATCCACAATGGATGCCGTGTTTTTTCTTGGTGAACTACAATGGTCAGCAATAAAAGCAGTGTGTCCGGAAGCGCCTCACAATGCACGGGATTTGTCTGTTTGGCTCAGTATTCCCTGAACCGCGGTTTGGGGTTGTTAGCCAAAGTGTGGAATTGTAGTTGGCGATAACGCCTGGGGATACTTTCAGCGAACTGAAGGAAAATTCAATATGAAGTCGATGATCTGCGTTGTTACGTTTCTTCTCTGTATGCCAGCTATGGTCCTGGCCCAGGGGCCTGCTTATGATGGACTCGGTAACCAGCTAAGCAATCTTTATCTCCTCTCCAATGCCAGGAGTTTTTCAATTAGTCCCGAGAATCCCACCGGAGAAAAGGGCAAGGGCGGCACAGCGGCTGAAGGAACAGGCACTCGCGCCTCTCGCGAATTAGGCTTGGGCTGGAAGGTGAATCCATCGGTTGTCATTGAACCGGGTGCAACCTACACAATGGCCGAAATCAACGGGTCTGGTTTGATTCAGCATATTTGGATCACACCGACGGGAAACTGGCGTCTCGCTGTCCTGCGTATGTATTGGGACGACGAGAAGTATCCCTCTGTGGAAGTGCCCGTGGGTGATTTCTTTGCAATGGGCTTAGGCAAGTACGCAAAAATATCCTCTCTTGCAGTATGTGTGAACCCCGGAAGCGCGTTCAACTCCTACTGGCCAATGCCGTTCCGTCGGAAAGCCAGGATCACGATGGAGAATCTGGACAGCAAACCCATGACGCTCTATTACCAGATTGATTACGCTCAGGCGCCGGTGTCCAGGGACGCTGCATACTTTCACGCTCAGTTCCGCCGCACCAACCCTGTGCCGCAAAAGCAGGACTACACCATCGTCGATGGCATCCACGGAAAGGGCCAGTACGTCGGAACCTATATGGCCTGGGGGGTGCATAACAGCGGTTGGTGGGGTGAGGGTGAGATCAAATTCTACATAGACGGAGACAAGGCATTCCCAACGATCAACGGAACCGGAACGGAAGATTACTTCAACGGCTCCTATAATTTTGAGAATTCGGAGAAAAAGCAGTACGAGGAATTTACCAGTCCCTACTCTGGGCTGGCGCAGGTTCTGAAACCGGACGGCCTTTACCAGTCTCAGCAGCGATTCGGCATGTATCGCTGGCACATCGTGGATCCAGTGCGTTTTGACAGTGATTTACGTGTGACGATTCAGGATTTGGGCTGGCAATCTGGCGGAAGGTATTTGCCGCTGAGCGATGATATTTCCTCAGTTGCTTTTTGGTATCAGACCGAGCCTCATACCGTATTTCCCAAATTCCCCGGTAGAGACCAGCTGGAACTGAATTGATGGTGCCAGCGCCCAGCGCATCGCATCGATTGCCGTGAGCGCAGCGTGCGCATAAAGTGGGTTTTCGTATCCCCACAAATCCGGGTGCCCCAGGTCTCGCTTCTGAGACCTGGGTTTTCGAATCGCCACAAATCCGGGTGCCCCATTCATCACAGCCTCATCGTGATGAGTGGGAATCGTCGCGCAGCGGCGACGCGCGACGCGCACAAATCTTTCTCTGCCACAGCTCCTGCCGGTTCACCACGAATGCGAGTTGTGTCATCCTGAGCCGCAGGCGAAGGATCCCGACGCTTCTTACGTCACCCATACCGCCAAAGAGCTTCCTCTGCACGGAACCCGCCGGCTCGCTCTCCCGCTGACCCGCTGACCCGCTGACCCGCTGACTTGCTGACTTGCTGACTCGCCGCCCTATCTCAGATTCTGTCTCGGCCGCGTCGGCAGTGTAAAGAAGAAGCTCGCACCCTTACCCGGTGCGCTCTCCGCCCATATCCGCCCGCCATGTTGCTGAGCAATGCTCCGGCAGATCGCCAGTCCCAGCCCGGTGCCGCCCATCGCGCGCGAATCGGAAGCGTCCACCTGCTGGAACCGCTCGAAGATCTGTTCCAGCTTGTCCTGCGGAATCCCGCGCCCCTGGTCATGCACTTCGATCTGCGCTTCGTTGTCGCTCAGGTTGCGCGCCACCAGGTGAATCTCTCCGCCGTTTGGCGAAAACTTGATCGCGTTCCCAATCAGGTTCGCCAGCATCTGCAGAATCCGGTCCGGATCGGCCCACACGCTCACGCCCTCCGCCGCAATCGAAAACTGAACATGCGCCTTCTCCGCGCGCACCGATTGCAGCTCCACCGCCCGCCGCATCAGGTCTTCTACGCTGTTCATGGTCGAGTGCAGTTGCGCCTTGCCGCTGCCAATCCGTTCCAGGTCCAGAATGTCGTTTACCAGCCGCACCAGCCGGTCGGTGTTGCCCAGCGCGATCTCCACCATCTGGTGCATCTTCTCCGGCTTCGATGCCAGCGCGCCCCCGGCCACCAGCCCCAGTGCCGCGCGCAGCGCCGTCAATGGTGTCCGCAGCTCATGGCTCACGGTTGAGATGAACTCATCCTTCATCTTGTCCAGCGCGCGCCGCTCCGTCACGTCGGTAAACGCAACCACCACGCCCACCGCCTTGCCATCGCTGATCTGCGGCCGTGCCACATACTCGACCGGGAAGCTCGTTCCATCCTTGCGCCAGAAGATCTCGTCTGCCACGCGAACCGTCTGCTCTGTGAGCAGGCTCTGCCGGATCATGCAGCTCTCGCTCGGATTCGGCGTCCCGTCCGCCTTGGTGTGGTGCGAGAGCGTATGCATATCCTGCCCCAGCAACTCCTGCACCTTGTAGCCCAGCATCTCCGCCGCTGCCGGATTCACGATCGTCACCTTGCCGTCCAGGTTCGTGCCGTAGATGCCGTCGCCCACTGACTCCAGTATCGAATCGCTCTGCCGCGTCAGCCGGTTCAGCTTCTCTTCCGCTTCAATCTTCTCCGTGATGTCCACGCCGAATCCCAGCACATACGGCGCGCGCCCTTCCATCTCGATCAGCTTGTTACGGTACGCGATCACGTGCACGTCGCCGCTGCGATGGCACAGGTGCAGCAGCCCCTGCGATTCACCTTCCCGGATCATCTGCTGTAGATACAGCCCCATGTTTTCGCGGTATTCCGTGTCAATGAACTTCACCAGCGGCTGGCCCACCATCTCGTCCACCGCATAGTCCAGGCTCTCCGCCGTGTGCTGGTTCACGCTCAGCAGCTTGCCTTCCAGGTCATGCGTACACACCATACCCAGCGAGCCTTCCACCAGCTGCCGGTAGCGCGCTTCGCTCTCGCGCAGCGTCTGTTCCGCTTCACGCTGCACCGTCACGTCAATGCCCGTGGCAATAATGAACGCCACCTGGTTCTGCGCATCCAGCAGCGCCGTCGCGCTCCACGCAATGCGCTTCACGCTGCCGTCGCGCGCCAGCCAGCGGTTCTCATACGCCGCCGGATAGCCTCCATTGCGGATCTTCTCAAATGTCGCAATCGTCTCTTCGAAATCTTCTTTCGGGATCAACTGCTCCCAGAAGGGTCGTCCCTGCAACTGCGTGAACTGGTACCCGGAGATGTTTTCGCATGTGCGGTTGAACCGCACCACGCGCCCCGCGGTATCGATCACCAGCACCAGCGCGCCCACCGTATCCAGCACCGCGCTCACAAAATTCCGCTCCACCGTCAGCGCCGATTCAATCCGCGCCCGCTGCCGCGCCTGCCGCTCCAGCGCACGCACCTTCGCGTAGAACTCCATGCGCGTGATCACCTGCCGCCCCAGTATCTGTAGCGCAGACAGTTGACCAGCATCCAGCGTGCGCTCCTTCGTGTCCATCACAAACAGCGCGCCTACCGTCACCCCATCCGGCGTGACCAGCGGAGCCCCGGCGTAGTAGCGCGCAAACTTCCCATCAATGGGGATGCCCCGCGGCGCATAATCTGCCACCTTGGTCGCATCCGGTATCTCGTAGATGGTGTCGCCTTCAATCGTCTGATCGCACGGCGCAAACGCCCGCGGCACCTGGGTCGCTTCAATCCCAATTCGCGATTTGAACCACACCCGGTCGATCTCCACCAGCGAGATGCCCGCCATGGGGGTGCCGCAAATCTGCGCAGTCAAACGGGTTATGTCGTCAAGAGTCGCGTCCGTAGGGGTATCCAGCACCTCATACAACTGCAGTGCTTTCAGCCGCGCGTCTTCGTCTTGGACCAGGAGAGCATGCATAGGAGAAAAGACCTGCGCCTTTCCGCCTCTAAGTTGGGCGAGTAGTGTGGCGCTCCCAATAATGCTATGGAATCCCCGCCCCCATCGCTCTGCAACTTTCGGGGGATACAGACGGAAGAAAGCACCATCCGGACGAAAGACAGCGTCGCGCGGCCATCTTTGTCACACCCTCATGTTTTGTTTTTTTCCCCATTTTTGTCATCCCGCAAATCTCACCGTAAGCCACAGAAGCGGGTGCCCCAGGTCTCGATTCTGAGACCTGGGTTTCCATATCACCACCACTCTGGGTGCCCCATACATCGCGTCCTTTGCGATGTGTGGGACATCGTCGCATCGCGACGACCGCTCCTGCCCCCTACCTCTGAGCGCAAAAAGAAAAAGCCACAACCAAAGCGGGTGCCCCAGGTCTCGATTCTGAGACCTGGGTTTCCATGCCACCCCTGCATCTCACCGTCACCTCCGCCGCTCGCGTCACCCGCCCTCCTGTCCGTGAGCGCAAAAAGAAAAGGCCACAGCGAAAGCTGTGGCCTCTCCTCCAACCCTACTTACTTTTTCTTCTTAGCCGCTGGCTTCTTCGCTGGCGCTGCGGCCTTCTTCACCAGCGCCACCGCCTTCTTCGCCGGTGCCGCCGCCTTCTTCACTGGTGCCGCCGCTTTCTTCACCGGAGCAGCCGCTTTCTTCACCGGGGTGATCCCCTTCGGGGCAACCGCCTTCGCCGGTGCCGCCGCTTTCTTCTCCACCACCACGGGAGCATCCTCGGCCACATCCTCCGGCTCAGCGGCCTTCGGCTCAGCGGCCTTCGGCTCTGCCAGCCGTGCAGGCGCGGCCACAGCCACCGGCTGCGCTGCTCCCTGCTGCTGTTGCAGTGCGTGGATCACCACCCGCAGCATCTCCTGCTCCGGTGCGGGCTTGCCCGTCCATATCTCGAACTGCCGCGCCCCCTGCTGCACAAACATCTCGATCCCCGTAATGATCGGGATGCCCTTCTGCCGCGCCATGCGGATCAGCGGTGTCTCCACCGGGTTGTACACCAGGTCAAATACCAGCCGCGCATTCAGCTCCTTCGGCTCCAGCAGCGTCTGCGTCTTGAAGCCCGCCATGCCAATCGGCGTTGCATTCAGGATCACGTCAAACTGCGTCTTCGCCACGGCCTCGCGCTTGATGGTCTTCGCCCCCGCCTGCCGCGCCAGCTTTTGCGCTGTCGGGGCCGTGCGGTTCAGAATGTAGACGTCCGCGCCCTTGTCCTTCAGGCCAAACACCGCCGCCCGTGCCGCGCCACCCGCACCCAGCACCAGCACCTTCGCGCCGCGCAGGTGCAGCCGCTTCTCCAGTGGTCCCACAATGCCAGCCACGTCCGTGTTGAAGCCGTACAGATTGCCGTCCTGCGCCCGCACCACCGTGTTGCATGCGCCAATCTTCGCGCTCAGCGGGTCCGTCTTCGCCAGGTGCTTCAGAATCTCTTCCTTGAACGGCATTGTGATGCTCAGGCCCTGCAGCGGAATCTCGTTCACCAGCTTCAGCAGGTCCGTCAGCTTCGATGTTTGCAGTCCCAGGTAAACCCGGTTCTCCGTCTCGCGGCGGAACGCCGTGTTCATCATGATGGGTGAGAGCGAGTGCTTCACCGGGTTCCCGGCCACGCCGTACACCTTGGTTGCCGCGTCCACCTGGTCAATGCGGTAGGTCTCGCGCAGCGTCCGTGCCGCGATCTGCCCTGGGCCCGTCTCCGCGCCCGTTGCCGCCGCCGCAAAGGTGAATATGCTGCCCGCGCGTACGCCCAGCACTCGGCTAATCACGCCGTAATCGCCCATGCAGATGCCGATCACGTTGGCGTTGTCCACCGTGCGTTCCAGGAAGCGCATCAGCGTGATGTTGTCTGCCAGGCACTTCGCCGTCGGCACAATCTTCACAAACTCGGCGCCCAGCGGCAATATCTTCTCAAATGTGCCGTCCAGGTCGCGCGTCGCTTCAAAATCGTGATAGCTCACGATGATGGCGGCTCCGGCTGCGCGAATGCTGTCCATCTCGCCATGCTTCAGCGTCAGCGCCGTCTGCATCTCGATGTCCACCAGCTGGAACCCGGCGTCCGCCGCTTTCTGCAGCACTTCCATCTCGGCAGCTACGTTGCCTTTAAATTTGCCGCCATTACTTGCACGTCGACAGGTGGCTACAGCGGTCGCTTCGCTGTGTTCCGCCAGAAATTGCTTCAGCCGCGGCATCGCTGCCAGCGGGTTCTGCAGGTAGTCCAGCCGGAATTCGAGAAAAGGGCTTTCCTTCACCGCCAGGGCGGCTTGTTCGACCATCTCATTGGGCGTAGAACCGCCGATGGCGACGCATAGTTTACCCATGCGGGAACGGAGAAATTGCGGAGCTACATTAATCGTGTGCGCTTTCATTAGTCGGCGTATAGTATCGCCTCTGAGCTCCAGATGCAAACCCGCTTCGGTGAAAATCTCTTAAACATCCCCCAATTCAGGTACTTGCACCCATTTTTCGCGCCCACTCCCAAATTGGCGATCCCCCACAATTTTCCTCAGCTATCCGTTGCCGATAACGATAACCGCTCAAGATTCCTGTTCACTACTCCCCACAAAAATGAGATAGTTACCTTGGGTTACGATAGTAATTTCAAAGTTCCATCTTCCCTCTACTCCCCCGGGTCTCCTCTTCGAGGAGAAATGCTAATGATTGCTGCTCTGTCCGTTTTAGCTGTTGTGTTTGTGTTCGTTGTTTTTCGGCTCGTCTTCGCCTGCGTCACCATGGAGCGCGAAGCTGCGAATGATGGGAGTTCGAGTCTTAGCGAAGACGATCTGCGTCTCAAGCGTATCTATCGCAATGGCCGCTCCGCATGAAAGGTTTTCCGATGACCCACCCGCAGGGCCGAATATCGCTCCTCCGACGGCCACCGCCTCAGCTCGTCTCCATCCTGGTCGGCGTTGTCTCCGTCGCTGCGGTATTCCTCTGGCCCTGGATCATTGTTCATCACTATCCGCTCGTCCGTAGCCTCGCCTCTCTGGTCTCTCCCGCCGCCTCCCCCGGCGTCCTTTCAGATGCAGCGGTTTGGCTCGCCTATGTCGTCATTGCCACAATGCTCACCGCCGTGGTGCGCCGTTCGCGGCTCGATGCCCGCACCCGCTGGATGCTGGTCGGCTTCTTCGCGCTCATCGCCACCGCCGAGTTCGCCCGCCTGATCATCGGCGGCCTCTTTGCCCCAGCGCCCCCGTGGCTCACCCTCGAACTTCGCATCCTCGCCGCCGTTACCGCCATCATGATGGCCATCGCCGTCACCTGGGTCTCCACCGCCTACGGTATGGCCCGCGCCCCCATGGCCGAGTATTACGCTGACTCTGACCTGCTTGATCCTGTCACCGAATTGCCCCCGCTCCGCGCCATTCAGCGCCGCCTCTCCCGCGATATCCGTCGCGACCCGCAGAGCAACTTTACCGTCCTCGTCGTAGACCTCGATCAGTTCAAGCGGGTCAATAAGACGCTTGGCCACCACGCCGGCAACCAGCTCATCGCCCAGGCCGCCCGCCGCCTCCGCCAATGCCTCCGCAACTCTGACACCATCGCCCGCATCGGTGCAGACGAGTTCGCCATCTACGTCCGCGGCTCTCTTACCTGCGAACGCGCACTCGATTTCTCCCGTGCCCTGCAGCGTTCTCTCGCCGGCATCATCCGCGTTGAGGATCATGAACTCGTCGTCACCGCCAGCATCGGCATCACCGTCTACCCCGATGGCGGCAGTGACGCCTTCTCCCTCCTGCGCAACGCCGAGACTGCCATGTACCACGCCAAGCACGGCGGCACCGGCCATGTCGCTTTCTTCACAACAGAGATGGCGGCCCTGGCAGACCGCCGCGTCGGCATGGAACGCGCCCTGCGCCACGCCATCGAACGCGGCGAGATCGCGCTGCACTATCAGCCCCAGGTCTCTCTGCTCAACGGCTCCGTCAGCGGCCTCGAAGCCCTCATGCGCTGGAACTCCCGCGACTTCGGCCCCGTCCCCCCGTCCGATTTCATCCCCCTCGCCGAAGAAACCAATCTCATGACGCCGCTCACCGACTGGCTCATCGCAGAGGCATGCCGTTTCGCCTCCACCTTCAATGCTGACCTCGACCATCCCATTTCCTTCGCCATCAACATCTCCCCCTCCCAGCTCCACCGAGAAGATCTTCCGCAGGTCGTAGAAAACGCTCTCTCCCGCTACCGCCTCGATGGCAAACTGCTTGAGATCGAGATCACAGAAAACGCCCTCATGGACGAGCTCCCCCGCACCATGGAAACCCTCGCCCGCCTCCGTGCCCTCGGCGTCACCCTCGCCATCGATGACTTTGGCACCGGCTTCTCCAGCATGAGCTACATCCTCCGCCACAACATCGACCGCCTGAAGATCGACCGCACCTTCATCTCAGACAGCACCGTCAGCGCGCACAGTGCCGTCGTCACCGTCAGCATCATCTCCCTCGCCCACGGCCTCGGCATCAAGGTCATCGCCGAAGGCGTTGAGACCATGGACCAGGTCAACATGCTCATTGAAGCCGGTTGCGACGACGTCCAGGGCTATCTCTTCTCCCGCCCAGTCCCCCCAGAAAGCCTCCGAGCCGTCCTCGTTGCCCACGAGCTAGCCGCCCAGCAAGACCTCCGCGACCTCTTCCACCGCCAGCGCAGCAGCTGCTAACCCATCTCCCTGTCACCACCAATCTCCACAGCCGTCATCCTGAGCGTTTAGCGAAGGATCCCCGTATTTGTCTTTATCGCTGTACGATAGCTAGCCGTCGTAAGGCCGTTGTCTCCCGTTCCTGACATCAATCCAACCGCCGTCATTCCGACCGAAGCATCGCGGCACCTTGCGATGCGTAGCGGAGGAACCTGCATGCACAGCCGCTCACACCACCCATACATTCCAAACCTCCCGCTGCACCAATGCCAATGGCATAATCCTCAACCTGTCATCCTGAGCGGAGTGACGAATCTCATCGCGCCGTCATCCTGAACGAAGTGAAGGATCTCAGTATTTGTCTTTCATGCCGCAGCGAAGAATTTTCTTTTTCCCTTTGCCGTTGCCTTTGCTGTTGTTTGTTTCTAACCCTCTTTTGCCTTTGCTTTTGCCTCTAACCCTCTTTTGTTTTGCATTTATCCGTGAAAATCCGCGCAACTCCGTGGTTCCGTCTTTGGTCTTTGCCTCTAACCCTCTTTGTCTTTAAATCCCAAAAAATCCGTTTTTTCCGTGTTGAAGTTTTTGCTTTTATCCAAAAATCCCCGTCATCACCGTTAAGCCTTCACCCCCTGAGGTACGCTCTTAACCATGCCGTCTTCCCCAGCGCGATGGATGCCTCTCCCCCCGCACATCCGCGCGCTGGCGGCTGCGAATCCCGGTTCCATCCTGCTTGAAACCTCGCGCTTTGATGCCTCCAATCACCACAGCTTTCTCTTTCAGCATCCCATCCAGATCATCGCCGTACACAACCTAAGCGACCTCCCCCACGCCTTCGCGCAGATTGAATCCGCTCTCGCCGAAGGCCTCTACGTCGCCGGATATTTTTCCTACGAATGCGGCTATCACTTTGAGAACCATCCCGCCCCCGCCCCCGCCGATCTCCCCTTCGCCTGGATCGGCCTCTACCGCGATCCCCTCGTCTTCGACCACGCGCAGCCGCAGGCCACCGCCCCCACCGCCCCCGAAGATATAGCTCTCCACAACCTCACACTCGACATCGAGCCCGATCAGTACGCCGCCGCCATCCACCAAATCCAGCGCTACATCGCCGCCGGAGAAACCTACCAGGTCAACTTCACCAGCGCCGTCTCCTTCCGCACCCAGGCCTCCGCCGCCGCCCTCTATCAATCCCTGCAGCAGCGCCAATCCGTGGCCTACGGCGCTCTGCTCCACGTCGCCGGCCACCACATCCTCTCCTTCTCGCCCGAACTCTTCTTCCGCACCGATGGCAGCCGCATCGTCACTCGCCCCATGAAGGGAACCATGCCCCGCGGCCTCGACCCCGCAGAAGACGCCGCCGCCGCCCTCCGCCTCCGCCACGACGAAAAAAACCGCAGCGAACATGTCATGATCGTCGACCTCCTGCGCAACGATCTCGGCCGCATCTGCACCCTGGGCAGCGTTCACGTCGAAGACATCTTCTCCGTCGAGACCTACCAGACCCTCCTGCAGATGACCTCCACCGTCGCCGGCGCCCTCCGCCCCGGCGTCAGTTACTACGAGATCTTCCGCGCCATGTTCCCCAGCGGCTCCATCACCGGCGCGCCCAAGATTCGCACCATGCAGATCATCCGCTCGCTGGAGCGCGCCCCCCGCGGCGTCTACACCGGAGCCATCGGCTACTTCGCCCCCAACGGCGCATCCGCCTTCAACGTCGCCATTCGCACCCTCATCCTGCGCGATGGCCACGCCCGCATGGGCGTCGGCGGCGGCATCGTGGCAGATTCAGACCCCGTCAGCGAATACAACGAGTGCCTGCTCAAGGCCGCCTTCCTCACCCGCCCCCGCCCGCCATTCCAGCTCATTGAAACGATGCTCTGGCTCCCCACAGAGTCGCAGACGCGTGAGGAATTCACTTCTCCTTCGACCACTGTCGTCCCCGGCAAGCCACAGAAGCGGGAGGAGATTATTTTTTCTGTCTCCGATACCTCTTTTGGCAAGCCACAGAAGCGGGTGCCCCAGGTCTCGCACCTGAGACCTGGGAACGATGCTCCTGCCACCGATACTTCTTTTGGCAAGCCACAGACGCGGGTGCCCCAGGTCTCGCCTCTGAGACCTGGGTACGATGCCCACGCCACCACCACCGTCCCCGGAGACCCACCACACGAAGAATTCCACCTGCTCGATCTACACCTCGACCGCCTGCAATCCTCCGCCACATACTTCAATTTTGTCTTTGATCGGGATGAGGTTTTCGCGCGCCTGCAAGCGCTGGCCGCCTCACTTCCGCCGCAGCCCCACCGCATCCGTCTTCTGCTCCACGCAAACGGGGAACTCACCCTGGAGCACGCCCACTTCACTCCCGATGCACGTCCCATCTCCGTCCGTCTCTCGCCGCACCGCACGTCTTCGGGCGATGTCTTCCTCCGCCACAAGACCACGCACCGCGCCCTCTACGACGAGCAGCTAACCGCCGCCCGCGCCGCCGGATTCGACGAAGTCCTCTTCCTCAACGAGCGCGGTGAGCTCACCGAAGGCGCGATCAGCAATCTCTTCATCGAGCGGGCAGGGAAGCTCCTCACCCCGCCATTAGCCAGCGGCGTTCTCCCCGGCATCTTCCGCCGCCACCTGCTGCAGTCAGACCCCAGCGCCGCGGAAAAGGTTCTCACCCTCGCCGACCTGCAAACCGCCGAAGCCATCTACCTCTGCAGCTCCCTCCGCGGCCTCCGCGAAGTCGATCGCCTCATCCTCCACTCCTGATTTCACTCGTGATTTGTCATTCTGAGCGCAGCCGAGGGACCTGCTGTTGTCTTTGTTGTTGCTGTTGCTCCTAACCCTCCTTTGCTTTAGTCTTGCAATCCGCGAAAATCCGCGAAATCCGTGGTTCCGTCTTTGCCCTTGCCGTCGTTCATGTGCTTGTCATCCCAAGCGCATAATTTCTGTTTGTTATCCCGAGCGCAGCCGAGGGACCTGCTTCTCGCCTTTGCTCCTGTACTTATTTTTGTCATTCCGAAGCGCAGCGCGCGGAATCCGCTTTTCTAACCCATAACCCCTAGCCGCTTCCGCATCCCCCTACACCCCACCGGCAGCGGCGCATCAATGCTCTCGCTCACCGTCGGATGCCCGCACTTCCGTGCCAAGTGCGCGCGGTCAGCCCGCATGCGCCAGTCATTGTGCATGCCGGCCAGCGTATCGCGCAGCACGCGCGCCGCCGCCCTGTGCTTCGGCGTGGCAATGCGATAGTGCAGCCACTTGCCGTCGCGCCGTGCCTCTACCACGCCAGCCCTCCGCAGAAAAGCCAGCTGTTGCGTGATCTTCGCCTGCCCATGCCCCAGTATCTCCGCCAGGTAGATCACACTCACTTCTTTCTCGCCCAGCAGGTTCAGCAGACGCAGGCGCGTGGAGTCACCCAACGCCTGAAAGAAGCGCTCCATATTGAATTGCATCGATGTCGTAGCCATACATCTCGTATACGCCCCTGAAAATTAAATTTCAGAGGCCTATAATTTTTGAGGAGAGTGCATTCCTCCCGCTCGCCACTCGAGAAAATCTTTTCCGTCATCATTCTGAGTATGTTTGTTGATGCGTCATCCTGAGCGTATTTGTTGATGCGTCATTCTGCGCGTGTTTTTTTGAGTTGTCATTCTGAGCGCAGCGAAGAATCTGCTTTTGCTCTTATCCTTGCCACTGCTCCTGCCGCTTCCTTTCAATTTGCCCAGATTTTTGTCATCCCGCAGCGTAGCGGAGGGATCTGCTTCTGCCTTTGCTGTTGTTTTTGCCATCCAGACAATAATTTTTATTTGTCATCCTGAGCGCAGCGAAGGACCTGCTGTTGTTTTTGCTGTTGCGGTTGTTCCTAACCCTCTTTTCCTTTTATCCCTTGTCTTTATCCGTGAAATCTGCGGAATCCGTGGTTCAGTTTTTGCCTTATCCCAGAATCACCGTCATCACCGTTAAGCCTTCCCGTATCCCCCTTTACACTCACCTCCGCCGCCGCGTCCGTGCTAACCTCATCCCACGCACATGCCTGACTGGAAAAATCAGCTCTACTACGGCGATAACCTCGACGTCCTCCGCCGCTACATCCGCGACGAGTCCGTCGACCTCGTCTATCTTGACCCGCCCTTCAACTCTCGCCAGGACTACAACGTCCTCTTCGCCGAGAAGGACGGAGCCGAATCCAGCTCGCAGATTCACGCCTTCGAAGACACCTGGGAGTGGAACATTGACGCCGAGCGCGCCTACGAAGAGATCGTAGAGCAGGGCGGCCGCGTCGCCGATGCCATGCGCGCCTTCCGCACCTTCCTCGGCGGCAGCGACATGATGGCCTATCTCGCCATGATGGCCCCGCGCCTCGTCGAACTCAAACG